>CAZSTM010000021.1:0-6096 GCA_964609635.1 uncultured Gemmatimonadales bacterium | reverse complement strand
TGCGGATCATTACACCGGCTCTTGCTGGCTGGTGATCGAGCCTGGCGGTGATGACACCTACGAGCTGGGGCGGGTGGAACAGGGAGTGAGCCTGATTGTCGATTACGAGGGGAATGACCGTTACTGCGCCTCGGACAGTTTCAGCCTCGGGGCGGCGCTGTGCGGGCTGTCCTGGCTGGAGGATGTCTCAGGGAACGATAGCTACAGGGGAGGAAGTTTCAGCATGGGCGCGGCGGCTATGGGTGTAGGGGTGCTGGTGGACCGTGCAGGCAGCGACCGGTATCGGGGTGCGGCTTTCTGCCAGGGAGCGGCCCTGTTCGGCCTGGGGTTGCTGCTGGACATGGCCGGTGAGGACAGCTTTGAAACGGCTTTCTGCGGCCAGGGCGCCGTGGTGGGTCCGGGAAGGGCAATTCTGGCCGATCTGGGCGGCAACGACAGCTACCGTGCAGGGGGGAAGGTGCCCGACTGGCGCGAGCCCGGTGCCACCAAGAGCTGGGCTCAGGGAGCGGCCCTGGGCCTGCGTCCTTTTGCTGGAGGGGGACTGGCATTGCTCTACGACCGGGAAGGAAACGACAGCTACAGCGTGGATTATTTCGGCCAGGGAGCGGGCTATTGGGAAGCGGTGGGTCTGTTGATCGACAGGCGCGGAGATGATTACTACCGGGCGGGTCGCTACGCCCAGGGCTGCGGAGTGCACCTGGCGGCCGGTATCTTGGCTGAGGGCCGGGGCGACGACGGCTACCGGATCGCCGCAGTGGGCCAGGGCGCCGGCGAGGACCGGGCCCTGGGCGTGCTGCTCGAAAGCGGTGGCTGCGACACTTACCACGCCGGCTGGATGGCGCGGGGAGCGGGCGGAAGCGGCGGAGTGGGACTTCTGTTGGAAATGTCCGGAGATGACAGCTACTCCCAGGCTCGCAAGGCAGCCGATGGGTCCGGCGGCCGCTGGCGAGAGCTCTCAAGCCTGGGTTTCCTGATAGACTGCCGGGGGAATGACACTTATGACGGTTCACTGCGGAACGCAGAAATTCGGCGCTCGGGCACCTGGGGCGCAGCCCTGGACCTGCCGCTGGATGAAAAGAATCGCTGAGCGGAGTTTGATATTTTTCTGCGCCGCTTTTGCCACGGCCGCTGCTGCCGCGGATAATGCTCCAGGCGAAAATGAGCTTGCCGCCCTGGTGGACCAGGCCGGCCGACCGGAGGTCTTTTACAGCCGGCCCGGGCGAAGAGACAGCCTGATCGCTGTGCTGGCCGGCAAAGCCGAACACCAGCCGGCGGGCCTGGTCGGGATGCTGGATACTCCCTGGGCGCTGCATTTCGAGGTGGTGCGCCGGGCACTGGAAAAAATGGGAGAACCGGCGGCTCAAGCCCTGCGGGCGCAGCTCTCCGGGAGTGGTGAACGGCTGCCGTTGGCGCTGCTTCTGGCGGCGTTTGAAAACCTGGGAACACCGGGGGATGAAAAAATCCTGAGCGCCGCCCTGGTTGGACAGGATGCGAAACTCAGGGTGCTTGCAGCCCGTTGCCTGGCCGTTTTCGGAAGCGATGAGCGGGCCATAAACATGCTGGTGCCGTGGCTCGGGCATTCCTCGGCCCGGGTGCGCCTGGCGGCTGTCTGGGCGCTGGGAAGAGTCTGCGAGCGGAGCCGGAAGCAGGAAACTGCCCGCTCACTGATAGAAAAAGTACGGCTCCTGTGCAGGGACCCCCATCCACTGGTCAGGTACACGGCATCCGAGACTCTCGGTATCATAAACCCCCAGGCTGAAAATATTCCCGAGCCTTTGACTCCAGTTCGGCAATAGAGATATAAAAATTTGAGGACTGTAAAAGCCTCGGAGAAAAAACCGGGGGCTCGGTTCTTTAATGATAAAAACAAACGGTAGCTGATCACCGGCAACAAAAATAGTATTAAACTTTGTGCATTAGTCGCCAGGGGCTTTAGGTTAAATCCGGATTAAATTACAACGCTTTCAGTGATATAAAAATTAATATACTGAGTATGGAAAAGCTCAAACACGCCGGAATTCACCGGGAAAATTATCGTGAACAGCGCCTTGAGACTGGCTTTTAACGGTTTTGAATATCTCCTTAAAAAGAAGATGCTGAAAAGACCTCCGATGCAACTGAGCATCGAGCCCACTAATATATGTAATTTCCGCTGCTCTTTCTGCCCCCAGTCCGATCCAGGGCACCGCTCGAGAAACCCGGGTAAGATGAGCCTTGAACAAGTAGGAAGCATCCTCGATCGGGCTGTCAGAGATTTTTACCCTGATCCCAGGCACAGGAAGGTTTCTTTTACGCACGACGGCGAGCCTTTTATCAACGAACAGTTCGTTGAGTTTCTGGAGCTCGCCGCCGGCCTGGAATACATCATAAAATTCGCCTCGAACGGTTATCTGGCCGGGAGGGAGCTTGTAGATTCCCTGATTTCAAAACGGGTGAAAATGAATATCTGCATAGATTTTACCTCAGACAGCAGGATTTTTGAAATGCACCGGGGATTCAAGGGCTCCTATAAGGTCGTTTTCGAAAACCTGAGATATCTTATCCAAAAGGCAAAGGAGACCGGACTTGTTTTTGTGGATGTCTGCGATATTTCCTCGTATTATATTCCGGAGCCGACAGAGGTGAATGCCCGGTTTGTTCAAATGAAAGAGCTGTTTAAAGACCTTGAGTCGCCGGGGGTGAGTTTCAGCAGGCGCATTTTTCACAGCATGGCAGGTACCGTGCTTCTGCCGAATTCCGCCAAGGTGGATCGAAAAAAATACCGCCTATGCCCTTACCCCTGGTTCAATATGAATATTACCTGGTGCGGAGAGGTGGTACCCTGCTGCCGGGATTTAACCCCCAAGACCGTTCTGGGCAACGTGTTCGAGGTGGATTCTCTCTGGGAGACCTGGAATTCTCCCGATTATTGCTCTTTGAGAGAGGCTTTGGGAAATGGAACGCCCCAAGCCGTAGCCGCCTGCCGCGACTGCGAGCTGCCCTATGACAGTGCCAGATGGACCACAGGCTATATACTGAATGCGGTGAAATCGAGACTTCTCAGGTCAGGCCGGAAATAAATCTAAAAATTAGTATATCCAGGGTTGTTTCAAAGATAAAGGATTATAATAAAGCACAAAGTATTAAAGACTATTAGCAGTCGTCGGTTGCTGGTTGTTAGTGGCTGGTTATTTGTTGACCTTTGCTGGAAGTTATGATTTCGCTTGTTTTTGCTTTAAAAAACCGGCTGATGACAATTGAACCTGAGATCCACCCGGACTGGTGTGCAACCTTCGCCTTTTTCAAAGGGAAACGAGGTGGATTTCCTCTGTGCCTTTATTTTTCGAGCCTGTTTTTATTCTGATTACTTTATTCTGACTCCTTTAGTTCCATCTATCTTACAACCGAAACTCCCGGGAGGCAGCTTGTGTTTCAGAGTACTTTATATTATATACTTGTCAACCTTAAAAGTGGAGGACTCCAGATGAAATCTTCCCTTAAAAGCCGAATGCCTTATGCATTACTGGTAGTCGGCCTGCTGCTTTCGGCTTTCCTTCCCTTGACGGCCGAGGCTCCAGTCTTTCACAGGAAGGAAATCAAAGTCCCGGATATCCAGGGCTATCTGACCCTGAAATGCGACTTTCACATGCACACGGTATTTTCCGACGGGCGGGTGTGGCCGACAGTTCGTGTCGAGGAAGCCTGGCAAGAAGGTCTGGATGCAATCTCTATCACCGACCATATCGAATACCATCCACACAAGAAAGATGTAAGCACGGATCATAGCCGCCCCTATGAAATCGCAGCCGGCAGGGCCGAGGAATTATCTCTGCTTTTTATCAGAGGAGCGGAGGTCACGCGAAGCCAGCCCACCGGGCATTATAACGCAATATTTCTCGAAAACGTGGATCCCCTCGATCAAACAGACAGTATCGAAGCGCTCAAGGAGGCAAAGGCCCAGGGTGGGTTTATTTTCTGGAACCATCCGGGATGGAAAGACACCGATGAAAACGGTCTGGCACGCTGGCAGCCGGTGCATACCACGATATACGAAAAAGGATTAATGCACGGCATCGAGGTGGTCAACGGCCGGGATTACTACCCGAACGCCCACCGCTGGGCCCTGGAAAAAAAGCTGACCCTGATGGGCAATACGGATGTCCACAGCCCCATGTCTTTCAACTACCATCCCGGAGAGATCAGGCCGCTGACCCTGGTCTTTGCAAAGCAAAGATCGCCGGCGGCGATTAAAGAGGCGTTGTTTGAGCGTAGGACGGCTGTTTACGTGGAGGGCAAGCTCTACGGGGAGAGGCGCTTCCTGGAGCCGCTGTTCGAGAAATCGGTGGAAATTCCGACACCCCGGATCGTCTTGAAAGGCAAAAGGGGAAGCGCCTCGGTCATGGTGCGCAACCACAGTGATATCCCGTTAAGGCTGGTTGCCGATGGAAAGGTAGAGGGAATCGAATTCCCGGAAAATCTAACTCTGGTGCCGGATGCCACGGTTATCCTGCGGGTCTCGGCATCCGGAGGCGACCTCGCGCCGGGTACCCGGACTGTCGAGCTGCCTTTCCGCGTGAAGAACCTGCACTTGAGCCCCGAGGAGACCCTGCCGGTTAAATTGTCGATCGAGGTAACTTTCGTGCCGCAGGCAGGAAAGTGAATCGATCAATATATATATTTATATACTTATTCAGGATACCTGTTACAGGAAATTGCAGATAAATAAAAAGCGGCCGGAAAGGCCGCTTTTTATTTAGAATAAAGCGTTGATAAAAGAAGTATATAAATTAATATATTATGGCGTGACTATTTCACCGTCCCAGAGCTTTTTTTAACAGTTCGTTGACCATCTTGGGGTTTGCCTTGCCCTGGGTCTCTTTCATCACCTGGCCCATGAAAAAGCCGAACACTTTCTGTTTGCCGCCCCGGTATTCAGCCACTTGTCCTGGGTTGGCTTCGAGCACCCGGTCAACGATCTGTTGAATAGCTCCCTCGTCCGAGATCTGCACCAGCCCGCCGGCTTCTACTATCTCGCCAGCAGACTTGCCGCTTTCCACCATCTGTTCGAACACCGCCTTGGCGATCTTGCCGCTGATCGTGCCCTTTTCCATCAGGCCGAACATCTCGGCAAGCTGAGCGGGCTTAACTGTAAAATCGTCTATCTCGATGTTGCGTTCCTTGAGCACGGCGAGCACCTCGCCCATGATCCAGTTGCTCACTTTTTTAGTGTCAGTCGTGGAAGCGAGCTTTGCGGTCTGTTCAAAGTAGTCGGCCAGCTCGCTGGTTACGGTCAAAACATTGGCGTCGTAATCGGGAAGGCCGTACTCGGCGACAAAGCGCCTCTCGCGCTCGGGCGGCAGCTCGGGCATGGATTTTTCCAGCCCGGCGATCAAGTCCTCATCGATCACCAGGGGCAGGAGGTCCGGATCGGGAAAGTAGCGGTAGTCATTGGCCTCCTCCTTGGTACGCATCGGCCGCACCACCTGCTTGTCCATGTCCCAGAGCAGGGTTTCCTGTACCACCTCGCCGCCTGACTCCAGCACGCTGATCTGGCGCTCGATCTCATAGTTAATCGCCCGCTCCACTCCACGGAAGCTGTTCATGTTTTTGACCTCGGTGCGCGTACCGAATTTGGTCTCTCCTTGCTTGCGTACCGAGATGTTGGCGTCACAGCGTAAGCTCCCCTCTTCCATGTTCCCGTCGCAGACCCCCAGGTAGAGCAGAGTCTGGCGCAGGCGGTAAAGATAGGCATAGGCTTCCTCGGCGGAGCGGATGTCAGGCTCGGAGACTATCTCGATCAGCGGAGTTCCGCAGCGGTTCAGGTCCACCGCGGTGCCTTTCTCGGTGGCCGTATGGATGCTCTTGCCGGCGTCCTCCTCCAGGTGGATGCGGGTAAGCCGGATTTTCTTGGTGGTGCCGTCCTCCAGGCGCCCCTCCACCGTGCCGCCGCTCGAGAAAGGCTGCTCGTACTGGCTGATCTGGTAGCCCTTGGGCAGGTCGGGGTAGAAGTAGTTCTTGCGGGCGAAGATCGACTGGCGGTGGACCGTGCAGCCGAAAGCCAGGGCGGTCTTGACCGCCATGGTTACCGCCTCCCGGTTGAGCACCGGCAATGCCCCG
>CAZSTM010000020.1:0-18281 GCA_964609635.1 uncultured Gemmatimonadales bacterium | reverse complement strand
GGCGTTTTCTTTAGCCAGAACGCTTATCCTGTCCGCAGCGGTGTGATGTGCTATTGTGTAAAGCCAAGATTTAAACTTTCGCGGATTCTTGATCGAGCGTATGTTGCGAATCACTTTGAGCCAGACCTGTTGGAGAATATCCCAGGCTTCCTGCTCGCTGTTGGCAAGGCGTCTCAGATAATAGAGAAGACCCCGCTCAAAAATTTCGACTAACTCGCGGAAAGCCCGGCTGTCGCCGCGACGGCAGCGCAGCACCAGAAGCTCACAATATATTTCGTTTTTATCCAGGAACGCCTCCAGATTTTTAGCTCTTCATCTAATAAGTCGGAATTAAAGGATTAAAAGTTCCATATATATTTGCACAGACTCAAAGTCCCATCAGACAAATTTTAGTTGTATAGCATTATTGGATTCAAAAAAGCGTGTCAGTTTGTGTCTGCATTCATACGAATTGGTGGTATTTATACGAATCTATGACATAACTCCAAAGCAGATGAAACGCAGCATCCATGTACCTTTGGGTTGAATTATAAAGACTTACAAGAACGCTCCGAAAAGGTTTCCTAAACCGCCTATCGGGTGTCCGAGTCGTGATGAGGGGAACCAGATAAAAGCCGCATCTCTTTAATACCAAAGGATGCGGCTTTTTAATAAATATTTTCAATCCGTAACAATTCGCACTAAAACGCAAGAAAGTCCATGATCCTCCATGGACTTTTTCCCCTTGTCATTATAGCTCAAATAGCTCGAATGCAAATCATTCAAGCATTTATCCCGGTATTTTTTCCGCTCGGAGCAAGTAGCGATCATCCCTGTCTACAAGATCCAGCACGTCAAATCCGTGGGCTGCAAGCATCCTGTTCATTTCCTCTTCAACCGGGATAGTATCTTCGGCGACCGCACCACCGGCCTGTGCATGAAAACTATTGAGCTTTTCCCTGCCTGCGGTATGAGCGATAATCAACAAGCCCTTATCTCTCAAGATGCGGGAAAACTGCACCAGAGCGGCCGGCTGGTCGTTGAGATGAGGGAAGGCCCTGAAACAGACAACCACATCCGCGCTGCCGGCTCCCAGGGGCAGTTGCTCCGCATAGGCTTGAAAAAAGACTACATTTTCCGGCCACATCTTGGCCCGGGCCCGGCGCAGCATTTCCAGCGAGTTGTCCACAGCATACAATATGCCCCCTGCGCCGATCTGTTTGAGCAAAAGTGCGCTGACCAGGCCTGTTCCACAGCCCGGTTCGACCACTGCCGCGCCCGGCTTTAGACCGAGGTCTTCCACCAGAGGGCGGACGGCCTCCAGCTTAGCCGGTTCCGCCTGGTCCCAGCCGGCTGCCTGCCTATCGAAAAAGTTACGTTTTTCCTCTGCAGAAATATCAGGCTGTAGATCCATATTTCGCTTGCTTCCTTTTGGGGGAAAACATTAATACCAGTCCGAATAATGCGCAGGAGCAAATGACTACACACGAGCCGGACGGCAGATTGAAGAAGGCTGAAAACATCAGTCCCATGCCCGCGCTGATTATCCCGAAGCCCGCTGCAATAAAAAACAGTATGTTCAACTTGTAAGTTAACTGATATGCGGCGGCAGCGGGATTAATAATCATGCTGAAAAGCATCAATCCCCCGACCGTATCCAGGTTCGCAGTCACCGTGGCGCCGCACAGGAGCAACAACAGGTAGTAAACCAGCCGTTCTCTAATGCCCACTGCGGCGGCCAGGCTCCTGGAAAAAATCACCGCCTTGAACTCTTTATAGAACAGAACCGTCACCAGAAGAACTCCGAGGGTTATCAGGGCCATGCGCAGCAGGTCCGGTCGCGACAGTAATAGAATGTTACCCCAGACCAGTCCCATCATCTCGTTTTTCGGCTCAGCCGCCAGACCGATCCCCAGGAAGGACAGGCCCATGCAGAGGGAGAAAATAATCCCCAGCGAGATATTCGGATCCATCCTGATGCGGTCAGTCAGAGGTCCGACAGCCAGTGAGGTTGCCGTTGCCAGCGCAAAGCCGCACCAGAACGGATTGGCTCCCAGCAGCAGAGCGAAGACCGCACCTGTCATGGAGGCATGAGACAGGGCTACGCCGATAAATGGTATTCTCATGGTAACGATAAACACCCCTATCACCGAACAGCTTACCCCGCAGAGCAGGGAAGCCAGCATGGCGTTCTGGAAAAAGGGGTACTGCCAAAATTCCGCGATAGTCAAGGCTCAGTTCCTGTGGTCGTGGCGGTAGAGGTAATAATAGCCTGCTTTTTCCTCGACACTCAAAGGGAAATTATACAATTCGCTCAGAGTCTCGGGAACCAGCAATTCCCGCTTGGCCCCGCTGGCCAGCAGGCTTCCGTTTTTGAGCAGGATCAACGAGCTGCATGCCGGAGGGAGGTTCTCTATCTCATGAGTTACGACTAAAACTGTCAACCTGTGATCCTGATGCAGGCGCTCCAGCGTATCGATAATCATGGCTGCTGCACGGGGATCGAGATTGCTGGTCGGTTCATCGAGCACCAGGATTTCCGGTTCCTGGGCCAGCGCACGGGCCAGGTGCACCAGTTGGCGCTCACCGCCCGAGAGGCTGCCCAGGGGACGATTGATCAGGGCTTCTATCCTCAGCTCTGCGGCGCAAGATCGGGCCATTTCGTAATCTTCTTCCCTGAATCTATGCAGCAGCCCTCTTTTACCGGTCCGGCCCATCATCACGACGTCCATTGCTGAGAGCGGCGCTCCTGTCGGGGTGTCAAGGCTTTGAGGCAGGTATCCAATACGTTTTCGCAACTGAGGCAGCTGCCATTTACTGATACATTTCCCCAGCACCTGTACCTCGCCCTCGGAAGGGAAAACGAATCCGGTCAGCAGGCGCAACAAGGTAGTTTTTCCACTCCCGTTCGGTCCATTGATTCCCCAAAACTGGCCTTTTTCGATCTGAAGATTTATACCGCGCAAAACTCTGTTTTTACGTAGAACAACTCCGGCGCCGCGCATTTCAATTATCTGAGGCATGAGCTCTCGTGCGCCGAGCCGTCTCGGCGAGCAGGTTGAGGTTATCGATAAGCAGTCCGGGATAGGTTCGGTTGTGCCGGTTGGTTCCGGGAAAATTACTCAAGATACAAGACGGCAGGCCCGTAGAAGTGGAGATCAGTTCGGCGATCTGCTGTCCACCGCCCTGCAGGTTGCCGACTACAAAACCAATATCCCCCAGGGAGGAGACAGCCATAAGTTCTTTCAGCCGGCTTGCCGAGAGTGCGTCCGCCGAGTTGGTGAATTCATCTACCACTTCAAGCCCGGACCAGCGCGCAAGATCAGCCTGCCTTTGCGAGGCGAGCACCTTGATCCCCTTTAGCTCAGATCGATTTATCAGGTCACGTGCGTCTCGAACCACCTGCTCGATTTGCCTGCGTACCCTCCTCGCTTTTCCTTCAAGTCGGGGCGCAAGGTCGGGATAAGCCTGCACTAGATATTTTTTTACTTCTTCCAAAGCTACCAGATAATTATCCGGCACTGTCGGTTGCCCTGGTGTTTCAATCGCCACCAGCAGCATTTCAGGGTTCTGTGAGGTCAGCCTGCGATCAAGGTACGACTGGAAATCATGACGTATCACCAGAGAAGCCCGGGATAACCGCACGGCATCCGAGGGCTTGAGATCAAAATGTCCCGGGCACCGGCCTGGTGGAATCAGCACCTGTATCTGGACCTCATCGCCTGCAAGAGCTTCCAGCATATCGGCTATCATCGATGTGGCCGCTATAACCACGGGGCGGCCGGAGCCGGAGGCAGAAAGGTTTTCCGCCAGGGTGGAAGAAGAGCAGAACTGTGTCAGCATAATCGCCAGTATCGCCAGATGCTTCAAATAAAACTCCTTGCTTGATAATTGTTAAAGCGACATAAAGCTTTATACCACTTACCGCAGGATTCTGTCAATAATCCAGCGAAAATCCCGCGAACAGGGTAGCCCCGGGCATCGGATAACCGGGACGGTATTCATAATCAGTATCGGTCAGGTTCTCGAGGGCCAGGAACACCCGGCTGCCGTGCCTGTCGAGACCGGGCTGAGTCAGAAGAAATGACAGCTTGGTGTTGGCGATGATATAGGAATCCGTCCTCTCCAGGACATCTTTGTCGGCCTCGGCCAGAGCACTGAACCGCGGATTGGCCACGTATCTTTCGTCAACAGCTTCAAGGTCCAGGCTCAATTGAAGTCTTTCCATCAGCCACAGGTTGCCGCCCAGAGTCAACATGTACCCCGGAGAATAGGGCAGCGTTTCAGGAGTCTTGTCAAGCAGTGTCAACCCGGTAAACAGCGCGAGACGGCTCATGGGAGACCAGTTGAGAGATGCCTCAAAGCCATTTATCCTGTAGCTATCCACGTTGGAGAATACCGGCGGCGGCGGTGGCGGCGGAATCATCCTGATACGGTTGCTGCCCCTGTCATGAAACAGGCTGAAGTCCAGATTCACATTACTCAGCGGATTATATTTTATTCCCAGCTCAAAGTGGTGCACCCGCTCGGGTTCGAGGTCTTTATAAACTTCCTGGCGGTAATTCCAGACTACATTGTAGAACCAGACAGAGTAAATACCTGCATAGTTGAATCCCCGGGCGTAATTCGCGTACAGGCACCAGCGATCTCCCAGCAAAGAAAGACCCGCCTCGGGAGCAATTTCATTGTCGAAGGCGGAATGATAGTTTAAGCGCACGCCTGCCGACGGTTCCAATGTAATCCCCTCACCAAGCATGACACTATGCTGGAGGCTGGCGTAACCTGCGGTGTTAAAAAAGTACTTCTCCGGCATCAGCTTACTATTTGCCGGGTCTGCATGCTCCTCGATAAACCGGCCCCCATAGGAGTCGTAATCAAAACCGAGGGTCAGTTGAGTCATGTCTCCAAACAGAAAATTCTGCTGGATGCGCACTCCACGGTTCAGCCAGTCTGTCTTCGAATTGAACCAGTTATCAGTATCGTCGCTCCACTGTTCCCAGAGTATTTGACCATCGTCAACGAATAAGCGGATAAAGCCGTTGCCATTGCCGAGCTTGTTTCTGAGGGTCAGGTTTAAAGTGACGTCTTCCGTGTTGAAACATGCTCGCTTGGGTGGAGCGCTGCCCAGTTTGCCCGGATCGTTCGCCCAGTTGTCGGACAAGGAGGTGATCAAGGAAAGGTCCCAGTCGCTGCTGATTTGATAACCAATCCGTCCCCAGCAACTCCGAAGCCTCCCATCCGATTGAGGGCGGTGTCCATCGCTGCCTTGCAGGCTACCTCCAAAGTAATAATCGACTCCTCCACGTTTTCCCCCGTGATTAAAAACCAGGTTGTAAGTGTTTTCCTGACCACCGGAAAGCGTCAGGTTTGTCCTGCTGCCTTCACTACGCATCCTGCGGCTTACCATGCTCACGGCGCCCGTGCTCATGTTACCCCAGAAAACCGGCTGCGGCGATTTGAAAACGTCGATGTGCTCCAGACGGCCTACGGTATGCAGGTCCATCAAAGGGTGCGTCCAGACTCCGACGAACATCGGCATGCCGTCGACGATCATCTGGATCGAGGCACCGGGACGTTCGGCGCCCTGGCCCCGGATGTAAATCGCGCCGCCCTCACCTCCGCCGTAGCTGCCTACCAGGTTGTAACGGGAGATGGAAACTCCGGGTACCCGACGCAAAGCTGAGGGCAGATCCATGGCGTTCAGGTCATCGATTTGCTGCTCAGATATTCGGGTTATCGACGAGGAATTCCCCCGGATGATTATTTCATCCACCACCGCTTTGCCTACCACCAATACCGGCGGCAGGTGGTAGACCGTGTCTTTAACAGTGGAGTGCCCGGCTGCCGCCAGGTTAGCCGATGCGAGTATCAATAAAGCAAAACAAATTAATGATTCTTTCATGAATGATCCCCTTGTTGCTGGTGGCACAATAATAATTATCGTGTTACCTAATATAACTGTGAAACCTGGATAAAGCAAATTTTTTTGGTGGGTGCGGGTCATATCTCCAGTAAGAAACTTTTTGTTAAAACCGGGTTCTTAAACCCGGTGTAAAGATTGTGCGAAAACCGGCATCCGTGTGTGATTTCGTACAGTCATGTTAAGCGCCGGACGGTTAACCAGTTGGCTATCTATTAATATATAAGGAGTTAACTCGCTTTTTCATTTCCGGCATAGTTATTGTATATCTCCTTTTTCGGATATGTTCACAATTTATTCCAAATCGGATGAACCGTGAGCACTCTTATTCTCGCAGAAGAGAATATCTCGATCGACGGTATGGTTGTTGATATTCTCGATAATTACGTAAGTGAGAACCACCCGGGAGAGATTTATCTGGTCGAGGAAGCCGTCACTCACAGATTCTGATACAGTGAATACTCGAGACATAAGGAAGGAAAAATGTGCACCCTTTTTAATCCCGAAGAATGCATATTACCCGGCGACACGGATATTAAGGCAGGCTACCTGCGCTGGCGGCGGCTGAAATGGTGTTTTTCGATTTATATGTCATATTGTTTTGACTGTTTTCGTCACAATTATAAGACTCTTAACAGGTTATTTTCATAAAAGCTAAATGAACCCGGATTCACCATATAGAGGTTGAAAGTGGTTTTCGAATCCGACCTAAGGTGTTAAATTATAAGGAAAACCACACATTCAAGAGGTGAGATATGGGTCAACCACTGGGTGAAAGTTTGAAGGTCGGTTTTGATAGTTGTCTCAGGATTGAATTTCATGGTTCAAAAGTGACATCAGATGCAGGTCTTATCCCCTATCGTGAACTGGATGAGGCATTGGGATTGTTTGATTCTTTATCTAAGGATTTGAGTGATGTACGAACTGGACGGAACACGCATCCCAAGGAGGTGCAATGAGCAGCACTTCGGTAATCAGTTTATGCAGAATCGGCCTGTTGATCTATCTTACCACATTGTTGCCTTTTCAGGCTCGTGCTCAGACAATTCCCGAGAGTCGGGAAAGGATTTTATTTGAAGAGGGATCATTTTTGACAATCGACTCAGCAGTCGCCTCAGGCTGGAGCTGTTGGAGTCCACGCGAAGAAATAAGCCCGGACTTTTTCGTTGCGGAACAGCCCAATCTGAAAGAAACGGGAAGTCTAGGAATAAGCGGAGCATCGAAAAGCGTAGCCAATGGCTGCTGGCGATTTCTTGTCAAAGGTATCGAGGAGGGCAGTTTCTACAGATTCGAGTCTTTTTACTTTGCCCGTAGAGTACCGAATCCCAGGCATCAGGTCATGGCAATGCTGGATTGGCGGGATACGGAGGACAATCGGGTTGATCAGCCGGAATACGTTCCGGACCAGGAAATGAAGGGCCAGTGGCGTAAAGTTGGCGGCATTTTCCAGGCACCGAAGGGGGCGACTAGTACGCGGATAGAACTATACCTGAGATTTTGTCCGCAAGGCACGGTTTGGTGGGATAAGATAAGCCTGACTCAGGTACCCGAGCCCCCTGAGCGGATGGTGCGCCTGGCAACGGTAAGCTGCCGCCCAAGGGGCAACTCTAGCTCCGAAGAGAACGTGGAGGAGTTCTGCCGGGTGGCCGAGCAAGCAGGGGAAAAAGAATGCGACATCGTCGTGCTGGGAGAGGCGATGACGCTGATAGGACGATGGGGGAAAAACCATTGCGTCCCGGATGTGGCTCAGCCGATACCTGGACCAGCCACGGATAGACTGGGAGAAGTAGCGAAGAAGTATAACATGTATATTGTAGCCTGCCTGGATGAAAAAGATGGTCCAGGGGTTTATTGTACATCCGTGCTCATCGATCGCCGGGGCAAAGTGGCAGGCAAGTACCGAAAAGTAACGATCCCTCGAGAGGAACTGGCCAGCGGGGTCACACCAGGCAACGACTACCCGGTCTTTGACACCGATTTCGGCCGCATCGGCATGATGATCTGCTTTGATCTTCAATATACCAGGCCCGCGCAGGCACTCGCATATCAGGGTGCAGAAATTATCTTAGCTCCAATCTGGGGTGGAAACGAAATTCTGGCCCAGGCCCGTACTATCGAGAACCAGGTTTACCTGGCTATCTGCGGCTACGATATGCGAAGCGTTATTTACGCTCCCTGGGGCAAGCTGCTGGCTGTTGCAGAAACTGAAAACCGCCCTTGTGTGGCCTACGCAGATATCGATCTCAATGACCACAAAGTATACAGGGAAAAATTTCTCGGAGATATGCGCCTGCGTTTTTTTCGAGAGATGAGGCCTGATATAAATATTCCAGGAATAGACTAAATTACTACCGGCTGAAGCCGGTAGGTTTCGGGCGGCTTTCACGCTCGACCGGATAAATCCGGTCGTCGCAGCCGCTTCCAAAAAGCTAAATACCTGCCCTTTCGGGGAATACTAAAGTCTTCGCCTGAAGGCGAGGGATTTTCTCCCATTCCCCGAATGGGTCATTAAAGAATTTTTTTCCTTTATACTTTCTGAGTACCAATGGAAAAAACCTCGATGGTCTCATAACAAATCCTTCCATTAACAGGCCCATTCCACCTATCCCGCCCCCGGTTACGACGGAAGAATCCAAGCATTGGCAACAAAACCAAATCGTTGTATTTAATAAACGCCCGTTTGCCACCGGTTCGAATCCCTCTTTCGTTACCATAGACCACTATTGACTTTCCCGGCCGCCTTGATCATTTTTCAACCGGGCCCTCGCAGCCCTCCCGCCGTAAGTGAATACTTGCAAAATCATGGTTCTCTACTTCCACCTGGAAAAACGATTTCCCTTCCGGAGGTCTGCATGTCTGGAAAGAATCTCAGCCGCAGAATTTTCCTCAAGGAATCCGGCGCAATCTCTCTGGGCCTGGGGCTTGCCGCAGGCTCTCTTTTGGAGTCCGGCTGCGTGCCCGTACCCCCTCGTTCGGAAGAGGGCCGCCCGCCCAACTTTGTCATCCTTTTCGCAGACGACATGGGCTACAGCGACTGGGACCTTGGGGGCGACCCGACTATCCGTACTCCCAATTTGAACAGGATGGCCGCCCAGGGCGTGCGCCTGACCCAGTTCTACTCGGGGAACACGGTATGCTCGCCCTCGCGGGCGGCGCTCCTGACCGGTCGCAACGGGATGCGCACCGGTCTTATCAGCGTGCTGTTTCCGCCCCACACCCGCGGACTGCCCGTTGAGGAGATTACCCTGGCCGACGCTCTCAAGCCCCTGGGCTACAGCACGGCCTGTATCGGCAAGTGGCACCTGGGCCACACCCGCGA
Organism: uncultured Gemmatimonadales bacterium; assembly: GCA_964609635.1. Lineage (GTDB taxonomy): Bacteria > Gemmatimonadota > Glassbacteria > GWA2-58-10 > GWA2-58-10 > JAFGTO01. The sequence goes on along the minus strand of CAZSTM010000020.1, from coordinate 9,063 downwards.
GTATCTACCCCTGCGGCAGGGTTTCGACTATTATTACGGCCTGCTCTACAGCAACGACATGGAACCCACCGATCTTTGGCGCAACGACGAGATGATCCAGCACCCGGTGGACCAGACAAACATCACCATGGACTACACCCGGGAGGCGCTGGCCTTTATCGAGCGGGAGAAAGACAACCCCTTCCTGCTCTACCTGCCCTACACCATGCCGCATACTCCGCTGTTTGCCTCGGAAAAATTCCGGGGCACCTCGAAACGCGGCCTTTACGGTGATGTGATCGAGGAGCTCGACTGGAGCGTGGGGACTATCCTCGACGCATTGGACCGCCTGGGGCTGAGCGAGAACACCCTGGTGATTTTTACCAGCGACAACGGGCCTGCCATGCTGATGAGACAGGACGGTGGCGCGGTAGGACTTTTCCGGGGAGCCAAGGGCGACACCTGGGAGGGCGGCATGCGCGAGCCGTTCATCGCCCGCTGGCCGGGCCGTCTGCCGGCAGGAGTGGTAAGCCCCGCCGTGGGCTCGGTACTCGACTTCCTCCCCACCTGCGTGAAGCTGGCCGGAGGAGAATGTCCGCAAGGCCGCCCGCTGGACGGGATCGACCTGATGCCCACTCTCGAGGGCACCGAAACGTCCGAGCGTACCATCTATTATTACTGGAACCAGCATATGTGTGCGGTTCGTCACGGCAAATGGAAGCTGCATTTGCGCTACTACGACCACACCAGCGGCAGATACATGGTGGAGGAAAACTGGGTGGAGCCCGAGGCACCCCTGCTTTTCGACCTCGAAGTCGACCCGGGCGAGCGGTTCGACCTGGCCGCCGGCGAGCCGCAGGTCCTTTCTAGGCTGACCGCCCTGGCAGAGGCTTACAAATCCGAGATCGAGGCAAACGGTGAGAACCGCGAGCTGATCGACTGGTTTATCAATGTCTGGCCCACTCTGCCCCGGACCAGCACTTCACTGGAAAAGGTAATGTAGGCAGCCGCGACCACTCCTTCAAAAGGGGGAAAAAGTGAAAAGCTTAATCTTCCTGCTGATCGCTTTTCAATTCTTAATCCGGCCGGATGCCGTCCTGTCCGAGCAGACCCGTTTCGAAAAGAGCGCCGCCGGGAAACAAGAAATCGCCGGCCGGATCGTGTGGCCTAACCACGAGCCACTGGTGTTCTACCTGCGGCGCGGAGGGATGGCTGAGAACTGGCCGGAAATCTACGAGCGCCAGCACGCGCCCGAGAATATCCAACTGATGGCCGATGCCCAGGTAAAATACGGCAGGCTGCATTTCTACAAAGGCCTGGGCCTGGAAATGGAGATGCCGGAGATCCGCAAGAGTATGCGCATGTCGGAGCTGATGCACTCCCACGGGATGAAAGTCAGCCTCTACGTGGCCGGCACCATGTTCATCGAGCCTTTCTACCGCGAGGTGCCCGAGGCTTTAAGCTGGGAGCAGCGCGACCAGAACGGTAAATGGGTTCCCTACTCCGGCACCCAGACATTCCGTCATTTCGCCTGCCACAACGAGCCGGCCTACCGGGAGTACCTCAAGAAAGTGCTTCGGATCGGAGTGGATTCGGTGAAAACCGACCAGTTTTTCTTCGACAACATCTTTGTCAAGCCGGAACCCAAATCCTGCCGGTGCTCCCGCTGCATGAAAGCTTTCAAGGAGTTTCTGCGGCGCAGGTATCCCACCAGCAAAGAGGTGTTCCGCCGGTTCGGCTACCCGGATGTGGATATCATCCAGGTCAACGAATGGGATGAGTTCAACCAGCCCTACGGGCTGGCTACCATCGACGACCCGGTGCTCCAGGAATGGATGCGGTTCCGCTGTGAATCCCTGGCCAATCACTGCGGCGAGCTCTATGATTACATCAAGAGCCTCAATCCCAAAATCTCGGTGGGATTCAACCTGAAAGGCCTCTACGGTGAGAACCGCTACTGGAGGGCCGGGGTCTATCATCCGCTTTTTCAGGGCAGGTGCGATTTCTTTTGCTTCGACACCGACGGAATGGAGGCCCGGCTGGACGAGGAGACCGGCGCCCTGGTGGCGGAGATCCGCTCCTACAAGGCGGGGCGGAGCCTGGGAATGAGCTCCACTTCCTGGGGCAGAGGCCTCGAATACGCGGTCTACATGGCGTTCAACCATCAGAAATACCTTCCCGGCTACGGTTACCACGGCGGGCCCGACGACATCGGCGCCTCCCGCATATTCACTCCGCTGGCCGAGTTCTTCCGCGCTTACAACGACCGCTATTTCACCGATACCAAAAATATTGCCGAGGTGGCGGTGCTGCGCTCCTGGCCCTCGATGGCTTACAGTATCCGACAGACCCTGGTGCCCACCATCCTCATGGAACAGGTGCTGATCCAGCACAAGGTGCCTTTCGACATCATTTTCGACGAGCAGGCGGAGACTTTCGACCGATACCAGGCGGTGATCCTGCCCGGTCAGGAAAGTCTCTCCCGGGATATTATCGACCGGCTGACTGCCTATGTCAAAAAAGGCGGCACGCTGGTGTTTACCGACAACACGGCGGACTATAACAAGTGGCGCGAGAGGCGGCCCTCCAACCCGCTGCTTGAAATGCTGGGACTCGACAAGCTTCCGGCGGAAATCACTGTAAAGAAGCTGGGCCAGGGCCGGCTGGTCTGCATTCCCCGGGTGGTGCCCGGCGGCAGTTCAACCGCAGCAGAGCCGGGGGAGGCGGTCGTGGCCGACGCCACCAGCTCCACCGGCAGGCCTTTTCCCAGCAGCCGATGGCTGCTGCCTGAAAACCACCAGGCGATCCACCAGGCAATCGTGGACAACCTGCCCCGGGGCACGGCAATCGAGACCGGTGCCCCCCTGACCACGGTAATGGAAATAGTCAACCGCGAGAAAACCAGAGAAACCATCGTTCATTTTGTTAATTTCGATCAGGACCATCGCCTGGAGCCTTTCAGAGTCGCCTTGAAAAAGCAGTACCAGGGCAGGGTCAAGTCCGTCTCGCTTATATCGCCTGAGTCCGACCGGCCGCAAAGCCTGGAGTTCGAGGACCAGCCGGACAGGATCACTCTGAGAGTTCCCGGAATGCAGCTTTACTCCATGGTGGTGGTCAAGCATTGACACCGGGAGGGGTGTCTTTTCTAAGGGAGGCATTGATGAAACGCGCGGTAAATTTTGTCAAGTGCAGGAAAGCGACTGAATTCGCGCTCTTAGCGCTGGGACTTTCTTTGCTGCTTGCCGGCTGCCGCTGCGAGTCGAGCTCTCCGGTGCTATTTACCGGGGAAAACAGCCGGGCGCCGCTTACCGAAAGCATGCTATACAACCGCATCCTCACCTGGAGGCCGGCCGACTCGGCAAGGGTGAGCCTTAATCCGCCGCGTTTCAGCTGGCCCTATGAGCCTACTATCATGCCGGAGGATGAAAGCCGGATGGGAGCCTCTCTCCCTATTAGAAAATACAGCTTTCAACTGGCGGAAGATGCCCGTTTCCAAGACATCCTGTTCGAGGTGCCCGAGACCGAGTTCAATTTCTACAATGCGGTGGGTCCGCTGCCGGAGGGCAAACCCATCTACTGGCGGGCAGGCTACCACGACCCGGAGGGCAAAACCGGGATCGCCTGGGGGAAAACCAGAAGTTTTACGGTGAAGCCCGGAGCGGTTACCTGGGACCGCTCGAGGCTAGAACAAGCGGTTTTTGTCTCGGCCGAACACCCCCGCATGATCTTTACCGAGGAGCGCCTCCCCGGTCTGCGCAAGCTGGCCGAGTCCCATCCCTTCTCGAGAGAGGTCTATGAGAATACTCTCGCCCAGGCCGAGGAGGACCTGGTCGCGGACTGGTTCCGGGACTTTCCCCGCACCGATACCGTGCCCGAAGCCCGCATGCGCGGACTCTATCAGGACATCCCGCCCTGGCTCGACCCGGACGGAGCGGACGCGCCCTACCTACAGATGATAGACCGGCTGATGAACATGGCCTTTGCCTATATGCTCACCGGCGACAAACGGTTCCTGGCGGTGGTGGATCGCCTGGTAACCGTGGCTTCCTGGGGCCGGGAAGGCGAAACCAGGCCGGAAGGCATGGGTGGAAGCCCGGATAATGTCTCGCTCAACGAATACCTGGGCCTGTTTTACGACTGGTTCTACCATCTCCTGACTCCCGGTCAGCAAAAGGTGGTGCTCGAGGGCCTGCGCTGGCGGGTCGAGCACATAGTGAACAACTACTCCTGGAGGCAGGGCAAGGGAACCAGAGTAAATCCCTACAGTATAGCGGTGGCCGGTTCGAGCCATCCCTATGAAAATATCAACTATACCTTTCCGGCGGGGCTTGCCGCTTACGAGGAAGGTGGAATCTTCCGCACCACCTACGAGCTGGCGGTCAATTTCCTTACCGGGGTGAACAACTGTTTCGGTCCCGAGGACTCCTGGAACGAGGGTCCGGGCTACGGTCTTTCCAAATGCAAATGGATGATCTATTCATCCTGCTATTACGATATGACTCTCGACGGTGCCCGCCTGGGAGTGAACCCTTTTTATTCAGAGATCGGGGAGTTTTTCAACCGCGTGGCGGTTCTCGGGCTTGCGCACCTGTCTTTCGGCAATATCGGTATCATGGAACCGTATTATCTGAACAACCGGGTATCCTCTTTCCGCAAGCTCGCCTATCTGACTTCCAACAAGCGTTTTCTGAAAAGCTGGGAGGATGCGCTCCTGCGGCTCGAGCAGACAGGCTACAGCCGTCACCGTAGATTTTCCCGCCCCTGGATCGAGTACGCCCTGCCCTTAGTGTACGGCGAGCCGGAGCGGGAACCCGAGGCTCCGGCGGCGAGGCTTTTCCCCGACGGCGGCTGGGTGGCTGCGAGCACGGCCTATCCCGGCGTTCTCGACAACCACCGGCACTCTGTGGGTATAATCTTCCACGCCAGGCCGAGGGGCGCTTTCAACCACGCCTTTTTCGGCGACAACAGCTTCCAGATCTACGCTTTCGGCCAGAATATCACCCACGCCGGGGGCAGCACCCGCAACGGCGACCGTCACGCCCACCACTCCATGAGCCAGAATATCGTCCTGGTGGACGGCCTGGGCCAGGCTCAGCCCAGCCATACCAGGTCAAAAAATTTCCGCAAGAAGCTTTTCAAACCCTTCGCGGCCCGCATCGCGCGCTATGCCGAGAGCGACGGCACGATCTATTTCATGGGAGAAGCGGCAAACGCCTACGTGCAGTACCCTTACCGGTACCAGGAGTTCTGGGGGCACCTCGGAGACGGCGAGATCAACCCCTACGATGAGCGCGACCTGGCCTACCTTACCCGGGCAGACCGCCACGTGCTGTTCGTGGACGGGCGCTACTTCGTGATGCTGGACGACCTGGAAGTCTCCGAGGAAAAAACCGGCGGCAGCCTGTTCAGCTGGCTCTACCACGTGCTGCAGGACGTTCCCCTGGAGTGGGACCCCCAAACACAAAGCTTCACCTACACAATCAAAAATGTAACCACCGTGGTCCGGCTTATTACCGAAGAGGTGCCCCTGGACTTCGAGGACCGAAAAAAAGACCAGGGCCTGATCAACCCCATTACCGGGGAAGACTACAACCGCTGGGTCAAGCCGATCGAGCTGTTCGACAATAACTACACCGGCCCTTACCCCGACAAGGTGACTCACAATATCTGGCTCACCAACCGCGACCCGCAGAAAAAAATGCGCTTCCTGGCGGTAATCTATCCTTTCCGCGCGGGCGCTCCGGTCCCCGGGATCGAACGGGTGGATGACCTGACTGTAAGGGTCAGTTGCGGGGGCAAGGCCGAGACTATAACTTTCGATCCGTCCGCGCACCCGGATGCCGGAATCCAGGTCGAGCTGTAAAACTTAATCAGAGGGGGAAGAGTCCCGTTATTATTTGATTCCGGCCGAAGACTTGGGATATTGCCGGTCCGGAGATTTTAAACGGATTTTCAGATACCATCAATCACTTTAAGGAGGTTATCTGTCATGGCTTACAGAGCGCTTTTAGTCTTTCTTTTTCTTTTTCATTCAGGGATTTATGCAGGCACGGTGAAACTCCAGGTTACCGCGGATGTCGGGCTTAGCAGCGAGCGCGGCCATCTGAATGAAAACAGCGGGGCCTCTGTAACCGTCCCCATCCGTCAGAACCAGAACTGGTCGGGCTTTGAAACCAAAGCCTGCCTGATGCGCTTCGATACCGAAGCCGTCCGAGGCTGGACCGTATCGCAAGCCTGGCTCAACATCTTTCTGGCCCGCGGCGACCTTTACGGGATCGGCCTTTGCACGGTGCTTGCCGATTGGGATGAAGGTGAGGGCTTAAACGGCCAGACCGGTAGCGGCGGAGCCAGTTGGAACTGGGCCCGCGAGCCTGAGGATAGAGAAAGACCGGAGCCCGGGGACAACTGGTCCTGGCCCGAAAGCGGCATTTACAGTGTTTCCTGGGCTCATCCCGATGCGCGCTACCACCATGCCGGTCCCGAGTCGATCCAGAGGACCCAGCTGGAAGAGGGCGGCGTTGTGCATCTGCGGTTTCCGGTCGATCCCAAACTGGTAGAGGCCCTGGCCGCTGGCCTGGCGGGTGGGCTGATACTCACCGACGACAAGGGGCAGGTGGCCGAGGGACTGAGCCTCAAGGGCAGGGGCACTCCCTACAGATACGACCGGTCGCAGGATATTTACCTCTATACCAGAGACATCCAGGAGCCCTCCCTGCGTCCTTTCCTGGAAGTGGAGGGAGACCCTGTGGACCAGACTTCACCCGGCGCTCCTGGGTTTCTTGACCCGGTCGAGGTCGAGCCGTTCGATCCCTCGGTAACGGTTTCCTTTACCGCCCCGGCGGATGACAAGGATGCGGGAGGCCCGGTCCTGGGCTACGAGGTACGCTACAGCCGCAGCCGGATCGCCGAAAGCCAATGGGAAAGCCTCGAGAGGATTCCTCTGTGGGCCGTGCCCAAACCCCTGGCTCCCGGCGCGAAACAGCGCATGAGAGTTTTTACCCTGTCTCCGGGAACCTATTATCTGGCGGTCCGTGCGGTGGATGAAGCCGGAAACCTGGGACCAATCTCCCAGACAGAGGTTACCATTCCCGAAACGCCTCGGGTGCAGTTGCCGGCCGTGCCCGAACGCAGAGCCGGCGGCGCTCCCGGCAAAGTGATCTTCGATGACCTCCTGGAGGTCTGGGCCTGTCCCGACCTGTGCAAAGTGGACCCGGTCTCCGGAGGCATCCTGCTCGACGGAGAAAACTACGAACCCGCGGGTGATTACAGGTTCGAAAACCAGGTCTGGTCCTCAGCCCTGCGCACGGTCAGCCTGCAGGCCGCCCGCGGGGAGGTGGTAGCCTTCCAGCTGATTCTGGGGCGTGAGGGCGAAAAAACCCTGAGCGAGGTGCGCATCTCCTCCGGCGACCTGATTGGAGAATCCGGCAGGATCAGATCGTGGAGCAACATATCGGTCTTCCGGGTCTGGTACCTGGACGTGGTTCCGCGCAGGAGGGAGCTGACCGGTCCCTGGGAGCTGATCGTGGATAAAGGCCACCGGCCGGCCTGGCACGGGGATGCCTGTCTGCCGCTGACGGCGCCCTATGAGACCGGGTTCAGCCTTCCGTCAAAAGACAACATGGGGGACGACCAGCGCTGGCAATCGGTCTGGATCGACCTGGCCGTGTCCGGATCGGCGAAACCGGGCCTTTACCAGGGGCAGGTCACCATATCTGCAAAAGAGCTTAAGCGCCCGGCAGTAGTCAAGGTGGAGCTCGAGATCCTGCCTCTGCGCATACCGGACGAGATAACCTGGCCTACCGAGCTCAACGGCTACGCCTCCGGGCCGGCGAATTTTACGGGAACCGGAAATGCCGATCTCGAGCGCTACCTCCAGGCCGAGCGGCGCTTGTACCAGTTGGCCCACAGTCACCGGACGAACATGAATGTTCTGCCCTACGGGCAGGCCGGAAACGTGCCTCCCGGCGGCTGGGCGCCGAGCCTCAAAGGCAGCGGTAAAGATACCCGGATCGACTCCTGGGAACAGTGGGACCGAAGGTTCGGCCCGTACCTTACGGGCAAGGCCTTTACCAGTGCCATGGGCTACCGCGGTATCAGACAGGGCGTGCCGATAACTCACATGTACCTGACCATCCATGAGAACTGGCCCATACCGCTCCAGGAACACTACGCCGACTGGAAGGATGTGAAGAAGCGCATGGAGTTCGCCGAATGGGCCAAGACCTCCAGGTCCCTTGACCGGACAATCAGCCGGGATTACCAGGAGGGATTTTCCTCGGTGGTCAGTCAGATGTTCGAGCATTTCAAGAAGAAAGGCTATACCGGAACCAGCTTCCAGGTTTACTGCAACAACAAGTATTACTATAAAACCGACTTTTTCGGAGCGCGGGGCAGAGGAGGGTCTTCCTTTTGGCTGCTGGATGAGCCGGTGGACTACGACGACTACGATGCCAACCGCTTTTTCCTTCAGCTGGTAAAAGACGGCTATGAGCAGGCCGGGACGCCGGAAATCAAGATCGACTACCGCACCGATGTCTCCCAGCCCGAGATGAGCCGCGGCCTGTGGGACGGTCTGTGCAACCTCTGGAACAGCAGCGGGCTGCTCCCCTTTGCCTCTACAGCCATGTTCCGCGTGCGGTACTTTCCTGAGGAGCAATACTGGCGCTACGGCGGGGAAACCAGGATCTCGGGAAAGATGATAAACTACCAGCAGAATTTTTTCACCGTCTGGGCAATCGGAGCCGCCGGGGTGCTGCCGTGCTGGAATGTATTCGGCGGCGGAGACTGGTTCAGGCCTGACGGTCTGTCTATTATCTACACGGGCAAGAACTATGCACGCACGGGCAAGAGCATCGAAAGCGCTTTTGCCGGGGTGAGGCTCAAGGCCATCCGTCGCGCGCAGCAGGACGTGGAATACCTCAACCTGCTGGCCTCGAACAAGGGCTGGAGCCGTGAAAAAGTGCGCCGCGCCCTGGCCTTTTTTGCGGATGATCCCTCGGCCCAGGTATTGAGATTCGACAACCTGAGCGCCGAGCGGCTGTTCGAGCTGCGCCGCGCCGTGGCTGCCGCCCTGACCGGCAAGTA
>CAZSTM010000019.1:852-18303 GCA_964609635.1 uncultured Gemmatimonadales bacterium | reverse complement strand
ATGATATAGCCAAGAAGTATCATCAGATTAGCATTCTGATAATCACCGGGTGTCAGCCAGATATGAATATTCCTTCTATATCCAAATCGCCGTTCGGAATGTCTTAAAATACACATGTTGTATCCGGTTATACCTGCAAAGTGGCACCCATCGATGATGTCTGATATTTTATCCTTTTCGTCCTCGAGGAATTCAAAAAGAATGCTGTTATTCTCCAAGCCGGATATTCCCGGAATCTGGACTATTTGGGCAACCGCGGTCTTGAAACTCGGCGATATAATTGTATCCACGTAAATTGCCGCATCGCTTGATTGAACTTGCCCGACCAATTTTTCGAGCATTCGCTTTGATTCCCGGTAGGTTTCATTTGTTAGAGGGCTTTTTATAAAATGTACGAATGAACCAAAACCATAGTGATGGCATATCCAGCGTAAAACGTCGAACGGTGCAAGCCGGGTCAGCGAGTGAGATGATATAGCAATAAAGGAAGGACGCCAATTGGCAAGTGTGTGCCCTGCACCTTTCTTTTGAATAAGAACATGCAGATGTCGAGTATGTTGCAGCAATACTCCTTGAATAACCTCTGTCAAATCCCTTTCTTCCTTATGAGTTCGCTTTAACCACCAATAGATCGCTGCCATGGCTATGATCGCAAGCGTAGCATACAGAGGTTGCATTTGATACATCATGATGAGTGAGGCTGCCGCACCAACAAAGGATAAATACCACTTTGACCGGAAAGTCGGGCGGTAGGAGGGATTTCCGGCGAAATGCTCGAGAAAGCTTATCAGGCAAAGCGCACCGTAGGTAACCATAAAGAACATACTGATAATCTTTGCCACAAAATCGACACTGCCTATAGAAACAAAAAATAGCGCAATGACAGCAGTTACAAGAGTGGCATTCACAGGTTCGTTGACTTTCCCTTTTCCAGCTCCAAAATAGTGGTTTATTTTCTTTGTAGGAAAAACGTTGTCATTGGCAAGCGCTTGCAGTGTTCTTGGGGCTACAAGCACGGAACCTATAGCAGAAGAAATACAGGCTGCACCAAGACCGATAGGAATTATCGGTCCCCACAGTGATATCCGGCTCATAATGAACTGGTCGGAACTAAGATCAGCTGGAGAAGCGCCCAAACCCAGTTTGAAGATAACACAAATATAAACTATCATTCCTGCAAAAGTTGCGGTAAGAGTGCCTAAAGGTATCGCTCGACGTGGATTTTTCAAGTCTCCCGAAAGACCGATCCCTGCAATCATACCGGTGAAAGCCGGGAAGATAATGGCAAAGACTTTGGAAAAACCGTCCGGATTTTCAATTTTTGCCAATAAGTTAGCCCCGACTGTCGGAGAAATCGGTTTCCCTAAAAAAAACAGCCCCAGAGATACCGCCAGAATACCGACGACAATCCATAGAATATTTACACCGATATTCGCCCCTCTATAAAATATTATAATTAAAAGAATTGCAGCGGACGGAATACTAATTATACGTATGTCAGGCTCGAAGCCTGCAGCCTGCTGAAACCAGCCGAATAGAGGACGGAATGCCTCGGAAAAGGCGATCATATAGAATGCAACCGAAATAGCTTGAGAAAAGTAAAGAGAGATACCAATGGCTCCTCCGACGGTTGTACCAAAAGATCGGCTAATAATGTAATATGCTCCTCCCCCTTCCACCTTGAGATTGGTTGCGATTTCAGCAACTGCCATGCAAGTGGGAATCGTAATTGCATGGCCTATTATTACAATCAAAAGGGCGCCCAGAATACCAGTGTGTCCTACTGCGTACCCAAATCTCAGAAAGAGAACAGCTCCCAGGATTGTGCTAATCGAAGCCAGGAACACAGGGGCACTTCCAAAACCATGTCCTTTGGATTTTTTTTGAGTAGTTCCCGCCATATAAATCCTCGTACGTTGTCAGAACAAGTGGGACAGTTGATGTTGAAAAATAAGGTGTAAATATCAGAACTTGCAAGTGATTTTTCCAACATCCTTTTCTAGATTAAAAAGTCCTCCACGCTTTTGAATTTCAATATTGACAATCTGCTTTAACAAATAACGCCTTGCTGCGATGCAATACACAGTATCAGGTATCCAAGAATTAATGCCTGCTTGATATGCAGGGGTTCTCTTTAAGGCGGTTTTTTAGTGCTCGCAAATCTTTTAAATACGGTATCAAATTTGGCGAGTTTGAGAATAAGGCCGTCGGCGAGTGAGGTTCAGTCGAAAAAGTCGTCACCAAATGTCGGGAAAATGATCATGGATTGAGAACGGGCGATAAACTTTACAAAAAGAGCGGGCCCGCGAAAACTCGCAAATCCGCTCCAATACTGGATTTAAAGATGGTGGGCGATACTGGATTCGAACCAGTGACCTCTTGCATGTCAAGCAAGCACTCTAACCACCTGAGCTAATCGCCCACTTCTTTGTCTGTGTGAGATTTAAATTAATACCTCCGCATCTATTTGTCAAATTCTTAAGTACTTATGAGCCGGCTCGAAAGATCATTTTTGCTGCCGCAGACCTTCCAGCAGACCTTTCAGGTCCACAGAGCGGTAATTCTCCCCGATTCTGCTGAGAGCGCCGGTGTTTCCCCAGTCGTTCAGGTTTACCTCCAGTTCCTCGGCGGCAAGCCTGACCAGCGAGAAAAAAGGCACCCGGTCACTCAGCCAGAGCTCGATTACTCGGCCGTTTAAGTCGGTCAGGCGCAGGTGTTCGGTTTCTAACGGCTTGCCGGCGATCCTTTGAGCAGACTTTTCCAGAACCTCGATTTTCCGGCCGGTTCCGGCCTCTTTCTCTATGGTGGAGGCCAGGTCCTCCAGGTCGATTCCCAGGCCCGACTGCTGGCCCATCAAAGATTCCAGGGCCAGGCCGCCGAAAGGGATTTCCATGGCTTCCCGACCGGGAGATTTGATAATCATGCGCTTGGCTTTCAGGTTGAGCACCGTGTCTGCGGGGACCAGCAGCTTTACGGTGCTGGAATCTCCCCCGGTGACCGAGGTCCATTCGTACCACAGGTGACGTTTTCCCTCCACACTCTGCTCGCCCACTACTCCCAGGTAGAGGGCGCTCAAGCCCGCAGATTTGGCGCCGCTTATGCGGTAGGCGGCCCAGGTCCCCGGCTCGGCCGGTTGAAAACGGCTGTGGAAAACCGGCAGCTGCGCTTGGAGGCCCGCGGCTGTAAAAACCAGGCCCCAGACGATTATTGTTAACTTGTATTTAATAGCTTCCCCGAGGAAAAAAGTTTGATTCTCACCCGTTTATTCTTCAGAGCTTATCTCTCTCATTTGTTTTTTAACCACAAAGACACCAAGGGTTCCAATCTTAATCCAGAGACAAAGTGACAAAGTCCCAACACTTCAATCCATTTATCGCTTTATTACTCTATCACTTGTTGCGCATGAAACCGCGCAGGTGTGTAGCGCAAGAGCGCGAGTCTGCCGGAGCGGTTCAGGAATCGGGTTTTATTTTACCGGTTTTCGGTTCTGGAGTCAAAGTCCGGGTGAAAGTTTCCAGCCCGTGATAGCAGAAAGGGCAAAATCGCCACTGCGGAAGAAGGATCTCGCCGCATTGTGGGCAATCAGCCGGAGCCGCGGCAGGGAGCTCCGGATGCGAAATCCCCTCATGCTGCTGGAAATACCGATCCGGGGCTCCTTTGAGGAATTCACTGGTATTGTTTTTCTCGGTGATCAGAAACAAGCGTTCCCGGGCTCGGGTCAGGGCCACGTAAAAGACCCTGCGTTCCTCGTCCATGCGCAGATACAGATCCCGGGGCAGTACCAGCCGCAGGATACCGCTGTCGGGCCAGATGCGGGGAAAGCCCCCGCGGCCCCCGACCAGGCCCCAGAGGAACACACAGGGCGCTTCGAGTCCCTTGGCCCCGTGGATAGTCTCGTGGCGCGCTTTGATTCCCTGATGGTGCAAGGCCTCGCCCAGCAGGCGATAACTGGATGATCTGCGGTAGAGGATCAGGATATCCTGCGGGCGGTAAGTGCCCTTTTCCAGGAGCTCGCGAATCCTGGCGGCCACATAACCGATCCCGTCATCGTACAGGAACCCGGCTTCATGGAGCACGATGCGCTGCAGGTCCCGGTGGAGAGCCACCAACTGCTTGTCGGTAAATCTCTTGCACTTGCGGATGGCGTGGCCTGAGAACCCCACGATCGAGGGGCCGCTGCGGTAGTTCAGCCGCAGGTTCACTGTCCGGGTGCCGGGAAATTCGGTGCTGAAATTCTGGATGTGACCCACGTTGGCGCCCCGGAAACCATAAATGCTCTGCCAGTCATCTCCCACACAGGTAAGGTGGGTTTCGGGTCCGATCAGCTCTTTGAGCAGCAGTACCTGGGGAGTATTTACATCCTGGTACTCATCCACCAGCACATGGCTCCACTGCCGGCGATAGCGCCGGCGAAGGGAGGGGTTGCGGCGGAGCAGCTCGATGCTTTGCAAAATCAGATCGTTGAAATCCAGCGCACCCTCCGCTTTCAGGAGGTTCCGGTAGCTTCCGTAAATCCGCAGGAACAGACGGTAAAACGATCTGGTTTTTCGGTCCTCATCTCGCTCGGCCCGTTCCCCCAGGAGGACCGGGTCCACCGTATGGTTTTTAACTTTGTCCAGGACTTCCTCGGCCAGGCTCAGGAAACTGTTCAGCGCCTCGGGATAACCGGCCTCCAGGTTTTCTATCAGCTCCAGGTCTTGGGGCGCGCTGCGCTGAGCATGCCTGCTGTGCCCGAATGCTTCCGGCAGCAGAGATCGAAACCGTTTTTCGAGGGCGGGGAGATCGAGCAGCTCATCACGTTCCACCTCGATCAGCCTTTTGTCGTGGGCCAGATACCGGCGGAGTTTTTCCCGGCGGCGGGTCTGTGACCCGGGATTCCGGTAATCCCAGACCTCGATATAGGCATCCTGCCCGGGCAGGTAGAAGTCCGGCCGAAAGTATGTCTTGCTCCAGGATACGGGCCGGTCGTAATGGAAGGCAATCCCTCGTCGGTGAAGCCAGTCGGCGATCTCCCGCTCGGCGGAAGAGCGCACTTTGATCCCGGCCGTGGTGGACAGTCTGGGAGCCCGGGGATCATCCGGGCCGCCGAAGCGGTCGGTTTCATCGATCTCTGTCAGGTAGTCCCGGAGATAGCGCTTGAATTCCAGGCGAAAATCCTTCTCGGAAAGGCAGTCTCCGATAGCCCCTTTGAGCATCTCGCTTTTAGTGTGACGGTCCTGGATACGGCTTTTCGGCTCGCCGGGAACACGGTCGGTTACCAGGCGGAAAGGCCGGTCAAAGAGCAGACGCCAGTGGCGCCGTAATATCAGATAACACAGGGAGTGGAAGGTGCGCACATTGAAAGGTGACAGATAGCCGCCGCCGTTCGCTCCGGGTTTTGTCCGGCTTATTTTAGGCTCGCCGGGGACGGCGCCGCCGGGCTGCAGGGCCTGGCGCAGGCGTTGGGCCATTTCCCCGGCGGCATTGCGGGTAAAGGTTATGGCCAGGATACGCTCGGGTTCGACTCCGCAGTTTTGAATGAGATAACCGATGCGCCGGATAATGACAAAGGTCTTCCCGCTGCCCGCGCCGGCGGTTACCAGCAGACGTCTGGCCCGGCTGGTTACCGCGCGCTTCTGGTCCGGGTTAAGCCCTGTCAGCCACGGTGTAGCCATTGCTGTAGCACCTATCCTTTTTGGGATATGGGGAAGAACCGCCTCGGACCTAAGAACCGTTCTTACCCGTTTATTCTGAGAAATTATCTCTCACGTTTTCTTTTTTAACAACAAACAAAGGCACCAAAGATTCCACTCCCGGCCTCTACCCGCCAGGGACAAAGTTTCCGCTCATCCCTCCACCACTCCAGGCACACTCAACCATCTCTCGCCACCACCCCAGGCACATAGTCCACTCCCAGCCACCCCTCTTTGCCTTTGTCCCTTTGTCACTTTATTACTCAGTCACTTTCTTTACTTCTTTGTGGCTTGGTGACTTGGTGGTTAGATACTGAATTAAAAAATTTCAAATATTTTTAGCTAGAATTTAAATCCTAAAATGTAGGGGCACGGCCCCATCACCACTCGTGGCGCGTTCGCTAACGAGCCCTGCACTGTGCCCCTACGGTTGGAGGTCTTAGAAGTGGATAATTTCTAATCTTCAAGCCATTCGGTGTGGAAGGTACCTTCCTTGTCGAGGCGCTCATAGGTGTGGGCGCCGAAAAAGTCCCTCTGGGCCTGTATCAGGTTGGCCGGCAGGCGTTCGCTGCGATAACCGTCGAAATAGGCCAGCGAGGAACTCATGGCCAGGGCCGGGATACCGTTTTCCACCGCGGTCTTGACCACATAGCGCCAGGCCTCCTGGCGGCTGGTGACCTCCTGCTTGAAAAAGTCATCCAGCAGCAGATTAGGCAGGTCCGGTTTGCGTTCGAAAGCCTTGCGAATCAGGTCCAGGAAACGGGCGCGGATGATACAGCCTCCCCGCCAGATGCGGGCGCATTCCTTGTAGTCAAGGTTGTAGTGGTATTCATCGCTGGCGGCGCGCAACAGGGCCATGCCCTGTGCGTAGGAGCAGATCTTGCTGGCGTAGAGCGTCTGTCGTACGCTGTCGATCAGCTTGTCCGGATCGCCGGTGAAATTGATCCGGGGGCCGGAGAGCACCTTCGAGGCGGCCACACGCTCGCTCTTGTAGGCGCTTAAAATACGGCTCTCCACCGCGGCGTTAATCGTGTGGGTGGGGGCCCCCAGGTCCAGCGCATTCTGGCTGGTCCACTTGCCGGTGCCTTTCTGTCCGGCCTTGTCCAGGATCACATCCACCACCGGCTTGCCGGTATCGGGGTCGAGTTTGGCGAAAATACCGGCGGTTATTTCGATCAGGTAGCTGGAGAGCTCGCCCTGGTTCCACTCGCTGAAAATCTGGTGGAGACGTCCGGCATCCAGGTCCAGCAGGCGGTGCATGATATCGTATGATTCGCTGATCAGCTGCATGTCCCCGTACTCGATACCGTTGTGCACCATCTTTACATAGTGGCCCGCTCCCCGGGGACCGATATAACTGACACAAGGCTCGCCGTCGACCTTGGCCGAGATGGCAACCAGTATCTGTTCGATAAGCTCATAGGCCTCGCGGCTGCCTCCGGGCATGATACTCGGACCTTTGAGAGCGCCCTCCTCGCCGCCGGAGACCCCGGTGCCGATAAAACGGAAACCCTCGGCTTCAAGCTGTTCGGCGCGCCGCTCGCTGTCCGGGAAATAGCTGTTGCCCCCGTCTATAATGATATCGCCCTTGTCGAGGTGGGGCTTGATCAGGTCGATCATGGCATCCACGGCCGCGCCGGCTTTGACCATGATCATGATCTTACGAGGAGTCTCCAGGCTCGAGACAAATTCCTCGATAGTGCGGCAGGGCTTGATGTTTTTACCCCTGGCCCGGCCCTCGGCGAACTTCTCGGTCTTGGCGGTGGTCCGGTTGAAAACCGCCACCGAATAACCGTTCCGTTCGATGTTCAGCACCAGGTTTTCGCCCATAACCGCCAGGCCGATCAGCCCGAATTGAGCTTTATCCATGTTTATTCTCCTATTTATTGGTTTATTTTATTATAATATACTGTAGTTAAGCTAAATCATCCCGGCGCGATGATGAAAAAAAGAGCTCCGCGACCGGGCACTGTTGAAATATAAAGGCGATGTTTTTATTTTTCAAGAGAAAAGAAAACGAAAGCTTTTGTAATCAATCGAAAGGAAAGCTTATGTTGACCGTGGCCGATGAAAACATGCCCTTTGCCGAAGAGGCATTCGGCACTCTGGGCCGGGTGCGGTCGATGCCGGGGCGCAAGATCGCTCCTGCCGATCTCGACGGGGCGGATATCCTGGCGGTGCGTTCGGTGACCGGGGTGAACGAGGACTTACTGGTGGGCAGCAGCGTGCGTTTTGTGGGTACGGCCACCATCGGCACCGATCACGTGGATACCGCTTACCTGAAACACGCCGGAATCGGTTTTTCCGCGGCCCCGGGCTGCAATGCGGTCTCGGTGGCAGAGTATGTGGTTGCCGCCCTGCTTGTCCTGGCGCAGCGGCTGGAATTCCACCCCGCAGACAAGACTCTGGGTATTATCGGCGTGGGCAATGTAGGCAGCCGGGTGCTGGCACGGTCAAGAGCTCTGGGTATGAAAGTTATCGCCAATGATCCGCCGCTGGCGGACAAGAGAGGCGATCCTGTTTACCGGCCGCTGGAGGAAGCCCTGGCGGCGGATATTATCAGCCTTCACGTACCGTTAACCGCCCGGGGGCCATATCCCACTCACCACCTGGTGAACCAGGATCTGCTTGAAAGGGTCGAACCCGGGACTATCCTGATAAACACCAGCCGCGGCCCGGTGGTGGAATCCGGGGCGCTGAAAGCGGCGCTGGATGACGGCAGGATAGCCGCCGCCGCGCTGGATGTCTGGGAGAACGAACCTGGGATAGATCTGGAGCTTCTGCGGAAAACGGCGATCGCCACCCCGCACATCGCCGGATACTCTTTTGATGGAAAGGTCAACGGTACGGCCATGATCTACCGAGCCGCCTGCGAATACTTCCACCTGGACCCGGTCTGGGACCCGGAGGGTGTCCTGCCCGCACCGGCCGAGTCTGTCATTCGCCTTTCAGGGCGGGATCGCAGCCGGGAGGATCTGACGGCCGAGGCCGTCCTGGCGGCCTATGACATCCTGGCCGATGACCGCAGGCTGCGCCTGATCGAAGAGCAGGCCGGGCAGGCGCGCGGGTCCTATTTCGACCGCCTTCGCAGTGAATACCCCGTCCGACGTGAATTCGCCGCTTACACTATCGAGGCCGGAGACTGCCCGCCCGCACCGGGCCGCACCCTGGCCGACCTGGGTTTCACTGTGACCTGATCCCGTTAAAGGTAAAATACACCGCGGGTCGAGAAGACATCAATCCGGCCCGGAATCAATACTCGATTCCCCGGCGGGCAGGCTCATCCTTCGGGTATTTAACCGGCGTGATTTCCGAAACTATATCACAGGCATCTATCAGCGCCTGCGTGGCGCTGCGGCCGGTTATCAACAGGTTGAGCCGGGGTGGGCGCTTTTTTATAAGGTCCACCGCTTCCTGCTCTTCGATCATCCGGTAACGCACCAGGAAAGTCAGCTCATCCAGGATCACCAGGTCGTACTCATCGCTCATCACCTGGCCGGCGGCGAACTCGAAAGCTTGGCGGCCTGCCTTTATATGCTCTTCCGAGTCGCCCTCCCAGGTAAAACCGAGGCCCAGTGACTTGAAAAACAAGCGGTCTACGAACTTTCCGGCTGACCGGGCCTCCCCGGTGGGCCAGTCTCCCTTGATGAACTGAAGAAAACATACCTTCCAGCCGTGACCCAGGGCTCGAAAGGTCTGTCCCAGGGCCGAGGTGGTTTTGCCCTTGCCGTTGCCCGTTATCAGTAGCGCAACACCTGTTTTCATATCCCCCTCCTGGATTTATTATCCACAGATTACGCAGATTTATTAGATTAAAAAAAAGACAAATCAAATGAAACTCGATTGTCGCAACTATAACAGCACAGTTCCTCTCATCTATATTTTTCTTTCTGCGACATCTGAGTAATTTGTGGATTAAATAGTTTCTAAACTTTTTGATAGGATTACAGGATGGAAAGGATTTAACCTGGATTATTCACAAAAATGTCCCTATACGGTTCAGCGATAGTGCATATTTATGACACACCTCGAGAGAAGTTGCTGGTTGCTGGTTGTTAGTTGCTGGTTTACTAACAACTGATAACTTAATATAAAGAGGGGACTGGAAGGTGATTCCCCTGTAGGGGCAGGTTTAAAACCTGCCCCAGGGCGGGTCTGAGACCCGCCCCTACACAAGGTTTCTGCTTTAGCAGACGGGGTGTGTAACTTGCGGGCCTTTCAAAGTTTTATTCGTTGTGGCCGTGAGCAGCCATCGGAGTTTATGAATAATTCGGGTTAAAAAGTAACAAGAGATAAAATAATCCGGTTCATCCAGTTATCTTGTCTAATTTTCTTGGTTCTGGCTAGTGCGGCTCAGGATCGAGCCTGTGAAAAGCCGGGAGGGAAAACGCCGGAGCCGGACACTGTCTCTTCCGGGCTCCGGCGCGTGTAGAAAATTTTATTCCTCGATGATGATCGCTTCAACCGGGCAGCTCTCAGCGGCCTCCCGGCAGGTATCCTCGGCCTCGGCGGGAACCACGCCCACAATAACCTTGGCTATCTCATCACCCATCTCGAAAACTTCAGGGCAGGTATCCTCGCAAAGTCCACAGCCCGTACAAAGATCCTCATCTACAGATGCTTTCATGTGAAACCTCCGTTAATCAGGTCATATTTGTTTATAGGGAAAAATACTCCCGGAAGACTTAGCCCTGTGCAAAGGTTCAATTGCAGGCGAGAAAATAATTAATTTCCATAAAAATTGCGAGACTTTTCTTGCAATTTTTCCCGAAGGGAAAAATTGCCGGATCTCCGGCCCGGATCGGGCGACCGGAGCCTGTTTATCATAACAGGCGAGGGCAAGATTCCTTCTTGAAAAAATCCGGTGTCGATCCTGTTCATAATCTAAGCAACAGTTGCTAATATGCATAAAATCGTGTTATAGTTAGAGGCACGTTTTTTCAACACTCTATGGCAGCCTTCCGGATCAGCCACAGGTGGCAGGAACACGGCCTTCGCCGCCGGCGAAGTACTTGCGGCCTCGGTTGTGCGGAAGGGTCATCTGGTACCGATTAAAAAGGCGGGTTACGGTATGGACACCGGCTATATTCTCGAGCAGTGCAGATCGCTGAACCGGCGCTTGGTCGAATGGCGAAGGCTTTTGCACCGCATACCGGAGGTAGGGCTGGAACTGCCCGAAACCGAGGCCGCCGTGCGTTCGGTCCTGGAAGAGCTGAACCTGCGGCTGCAGGAGGATTACCGTGGCGCCGGCCTGGTGGCGGTGTTGGAGGGCGGGAAAGCCGGGGGCCGCAGGGTGGCTGTCCGGGCCGACATGGACGCCCTGGAGATCGAGGAGGAGCCGGGAAGAGAGTACGGTTCGATTCACCCGGGGAGGATGCACGCCTGCGGCCATGACGCCCACGCGGCAATCGCCCTGGGCGCGGCCTGCTTTCTTTCGCAGAACAGGAGTCATCTGCCGGGCGCGGTTAAATTCATCTTTCAGCCCGCCGAGGAATCCATGGGCGGGGCCCGGCGGATGCTCGAGGCCGGAGCGCTCGAAAACCCGCGGGTCGATTACCTGCTGGGCCTTCACATCGGTGATATCTGGCCCGAGGTGGGCCTGGGACAGATAGGAGTCTGCTTTAAACCGATGATGGCCGCGGCCGATGCTTTCGAGTTCACCATGGAGGCTGTAGGCGGCCACGGCGCTGCTCCTCACCGGAGCCCGGACCCGGTGCTGGCCGCCTCTCACGCGGTCATCCAGCTGCATACCCTGATCGGCCGCAGCATCGATCCGAGCCAGGAGGCGGTGGTAACGGTCGGCCGGATAGAGGGAGGCTCGGCGTGCAATATCATCCCCGCCGAGGTGAACGCCAGAGGTACCGTGAGAACCCTTGACGAGAACACCCGTAAACTGCTGGAGACCAGGATCGCCGAGATGGTTTCCCATTCGGCGAGCTCGTTCCGCTGCGGCCACCGGTTTGCCTATTTACGGGGGTCCGATCCGGTGGAGAGCGACCCCGAGATGGTCGAGCTGGTCAAGCAGGCGGCCACAGACCTGCTGGGACCCTCCGGGGTGTGCATTATCGAACGGCCCACGCTTATCGGCGAGGATGTATCCGTATTTATGAACGAAGTGCCGGGCTGTTTTTTCGCCCTGGGGGCTTCCAACCCGGAAGAGGGCAGGATGAGCCTGCACCACAGCCCGGTTTTCGATATCGATGAATCGGTCCTCTGGAAGGGGACCGCGGTTTTCTGCCTGAGCGCGCTGCGCTTGCTCGAGGGCCAGGGAACGGAGCCGGCCGGTTAAGGTTTTTGCCCAAGGTGATAACCTTAATTCAACTGGCGTGCACGGGTCGAAAGTGTTAATTTTTTACCGGGGTGTGGAAAAAAGATTATCAGCCTTTTACTCCGGGCATCGCAGGGGCGACCGGCCGGTCGCCCCTGCATAAGTGATTATTTTTCAAATAGTTTTAATATCGCCCAGTTTAACATTCAACAAAAGGATTTTTCGATGTCCAGATTTCCCCGTTTGGAAGTGCTCAACAGCATGGTAGAGCTTGGAGTGATCCCGGTTTTTTACAATCCCGACCCGGAAATCGCCGAGAATATAATACGCGCCTGCCGCAAGGGAGGAGTGCGCTGCGTGGAGTTTACCAACCGCGGCGAGCATGCAATCGAGATTTTTTCCGGGCTGGAGTCTCAATTTGCCGCCGAGGACCCGGAAGCCATCCTGGGGGTGGGCTCGGTGGTGGACCCCGGCACGGCCGCGATGTATATCAATGCCGGGGCGGCTTTTGTAGTCGGGCCGGTGCTGAACCCGGAGGTGGCGCGCGTCTGCAACCGTCGTAAAATAGCCTACAGTCCGGGCTGCGGCTCGGTGTCCGAAATCAGCCGGGCAGAGGAGTTGGGCTGTGAGATAATCAAGATTTTTCCCGGGGGCCAGGTCGGGGGGCCGGCTTTTGTCAAGGCGGTGAAAGGACCCATGCCCTGGACCAGTATCATGCCCACCGGGGGAGTGGATGCCACCGAGGAAAGCATTAGCGCCTGGATCGGCGCCGGATGTGTCTGCCTGGGGATGGGCAGCAAGCTGGTCACCAAGGAGCTGGTTGCCGCCCGCGACTGGGAAGGGATTGTCGCGAACGTGGCCCGGGCAGTCGAGCTGGTCAAGAAAGCACGCGGCGGGTAGAGATAGATATTTCTTTATTTAAGGTGTTGTATCTTTTCAAACTTGAACTGCTCTTTTACTGGAATCCTAAAAGAATATTCTACCTGTTTTATCTTTGAGAGGACACCTGGTTCATGTCAAAAATGAGCATGCTTTCCGAGCTCTGGGAGTTTCTCCGGCACGAGAAGAAATGGTGGCTGACCCCGATCATCGTGGTGCTTTTGCTGCTCAGCCTGATTATTGTTTTCACCGAGGGCTCTGCGCTGTCCCCGTTTATTTACACCCTGTTCTAAAGGCGTAAAAGGAACAAAGGCCCAAGGGCCAGAAGTGTGAAAGAGTTTTTTTAGTGGCTGGTGATTAGTTGCCGGTTGGTAACTGCAGTAGCCGGTTCTTAGTTGCTGGCGGCCGGGAGCGGGGACTGACAACTAACCACTAACTACTGACAACTGACTCCTGAACCGGAGTGCGGCGTAGATCCGAGCACTTCTGCGCGTGTCATTCCGGCTCCTCAGATTTACGAGGAAAGATACCCGCTCATATTCTTGGAATCCCGGCCTATTACCACGACAGCGCGGCCCGGGCTGGTTCAATATCCGCCTGCTGCCGAACCCGGGCGCTGCGAGAAGCATTTCTGACAAACCTTACGTTTGACGAAGATCGCGAAATACCGTTGTTGTATCCCCGATGTTTCCTGTTTTGCGGATTGGCGTATGGTTATATTTTCAGTGAGCAGCTTTCCAGACTGAACTTCAGTTGAACGAAACCCACCTTAACATACTGTCATGATTACCTGAAAAAGGCGGCCGCACATTAAAGTGCGACCGCCTTTGAATCTGTTCATCGGTTTTAAAGGCCGAGTTCAGACCAGAAAATCCTCCATTATTCTTTCCGCCACCTGGTCGGTCACGCTGGAGGAGTTGTAGAATCCCGCTTCCATCTTTTGCTTGACCTCATCCAGCTTGGACTGCCTGAACCCTTCAACCTCGAGCTCCATCCCGGCAAGTCGGGCCATCAATTCTTTACCCTTGACAATGTCGGCCAGCGAGCCGCTTTTTACAATTGCATCCGCGGTCCGTTCGACAATCTCATCGGTCAACAACTTGCCGCCGGCGAGTTTGGCCTTGGCTGCCCCGACCTTGTCCTCCCGTATTCCGGAATCCGACTCGAGGCGGCCTTTCGATACTTTCATCTCGGATTCAGTGCGCTGCAGCGAGCGCGCCTGCTCCGAAATGGATACAGTATCGGTTTTCAGTTTTCCGCCGCTTTGTTCTTTTGCCGAGGTTGTTTGCTTCGATTTTTCAGGCTTGGTCTTTTCTTGCAGGTCTTGGGGTTTGTCCCTTGGCGATACATGGTTTATTTTCATTATTTGTACTCCGAAAGATCCAAACTATCCAATCCTTCTCCTTAAGGTCAGATAGCGATAGATTTCAACTATCTTCCATTGATAGTTTAAACCTCTCACCTTAATTATCGGCGTTCGTGTGAGGTAACTTTAACGCTCTATCAGGTTTTAATGTCCTTGAACCTTGCTTTCCCATCGCTGCGACCGGGCTTATATCCACGGAGCAACTTTTTCCCATGATAGATTATCTGCAACTGTTCGGCAAGTTCCGCTCTGCCGATCAGGGCCTTTTTCAGGCTGGCTTTCTCTCTGTTTGCCAGTTCAGTGATCTTCGTGGTGAAAAGGGCCTGCAGCTCGTTGGTGCTATCACTGTCTTTTTGCGCGTCTTCGCTCCCGGCTTCGCCTGAAGCCGGCGCCGCACCATTATGTAAAACCCTGATCTCTGAGAGAACCTTCGCCTTTTTATCCAGCACTCGGAAAAGGCGCTCGAACTCGCCGTGCTCGATCAGTTTCTCCTGGCGGCCCAGCAGACGCTCGTACTCCTTAACCCGTTTCAGGTTTCGGGAAAGCCGTGACAACAGATCGGCCTTTGTTCTATTGGTCAAATATTCGCCCCGTGGCTGATTCAGGTTTGCACCTGAAAGGAATCGGTTTCTTGCTTTCGAGAAAAACACTGCAAGTTTCGCGCCTTGTTCCAAAAGTGCGAACGGTTCCTCGAATGAGACAAGCACCGGCTTGGTTTCGACCCTGGTTTTCGTTCTGCTGTGGATATGGTCTTTTACCTACGGGGAAATATTTGCCACCTCCAGCGGCCGTCCCTCGATAGCCGCCTCCAGTACCGCTCGACGGATGGTATCATCCAGCGGGCGCGGATTGGTACGGATGTCGGTCGAGAGCTTGCTGGCCTCGAGAACGGCCGGGATTTCCGAGCACTCGATACCGAGCTCGCCCAGGGATTGCTGATGAGAGATCATGCGGTTGAACTCGTAGAAGGCTTTTATGCCCTCGCGCGCGTTGGCAGCGGCATCGGAATGACACGGGCAGCCGAAATAGAAAGCTATCTCTGTTATTTTGTCATCCGCCCAGCCGAGGTTGGCCTCCAGGCAGTAGGGAGTGAGGATTCCCACCAGCAGTCCGTGGGAGAGGTGTTTGTAGCTGCCCACGGCCATGGCCAGCTCGTGTCCCAGGCCGACACCTGCGCCGATGGCGATCCCTCCCAGAAATGAGGCCAGCAGCATGTTGTGACGGGTTTCCAGGCTGTGGCCCTCGGCTATTGCCTCAGGAAGATTCTCTTTCACCAGTTTTATGGCCCGCGCCCCGGCGGAGAAGGTAACCGGGTTGCCGCCGGTGCTCAAGTATCCCTCCACAGCCTGGCCCAGGGCATCCAGGCCGGTATCGCGTGTCAGTTCCGGCGGCAAATGTACCGTGACCTCGGCATCCAGCAGCACCACGGTGGGCAGCATTTCCCAGGAATAGACGGGTTTTTTCACCTTGAGCCTGCGGCTGGTCAGCACCGTGACCTTGGTGGCCTCGCTTCCGGTCCCCGCAGTGGTGGGAATGCCGATAACCGGTTTACAGGGTGCGTCAAATTCCCGCTTGCCCAGAAGGTAGTCCTCGGCAGGGCCCGGGTTGTCCGCCAGCATGGCGATTATTTTGACCACATCCAGCACGCTGCCGCCGCCCAGGGCTATGAATACCTGGCAGGAGCTCTTTCGGGCCAGTTCGGTTCCCCGGTCTGCGGTCTCTACCGAAGGCTCGGCCTCGATACCCTCGAAAAGCTGGTATCCCACTCCGGAGCGCTCCAGTGATTTCAAGGCTCTGTCGAGCGTACCGTGCCTTTTTACAGAGCCTGTGCCGATTCCCACAAAGGCTCTCCGGCCGAACCTGGCCGCCCAGTCGCCCAGGTTATCGATACAGCCCGGCCGGGCCTCGACCCAGCGGGGTAGGGAAAAGGGTGGGATTTTATTCTTTATCATAGTCTTGGAGGGTTTCGCGGTTAACGGTGTTGTTGATTAACAGGCGCAGTTCTTTTTAAATTGCCTAGCTGTTGGGCGATTAGCGTTAATCCGGAAGGGAAGAAATACCCCACAGCAAGCCGCGTAGATTCAGTGGGGCTAAGAATTTTATTCTGTTATTCATGTTATCAACCAGCTTTATTTTTCTATTATCAATTATATCCTGGCCGGCCATCAGTCTTATTTACTTTCCAGGATAGTTTGAAGGTTTGAAATCAGCAGAGGAAGATCGTTCTTAATAATATTCCAGAGAATATCAAAGTCTACTTCATCATAGCCATGTATTAACCGGTTACGAAGGCCGGTTATCTTCATCCAGGGTATATTGGAGTGAGCATCCTGGAAATCAGAGGATACACGGGCCGCAGCCTCTCCAACAATTTCCATCAGACGCACCAGGGCGAGATTCAACTGGCGCTCGGTATCCAGGTCGAAGCGGGATTTGCCTTCAGTCATAGAAACTGCTTCCTTTGCATGTTCAAGCATGTGACGCAGGCGGACATGGTCTTCATGTTTGCTCATACATCACCTCAGCTTCCCGCAGTACTTCATCCCGGAAATACCGGCTTATAAAACCCGGAGTATTCAGGTCTACCTTATGTTTAAGAAGCTCTGAAAGTTCGTGCTCCATGCCGAAGAACTCCAGGCCCACTTGCGCTCCCGGCTCGAACTCCACCAGCACGTCCACATCGCTTTCGGAGGTGAAATCATCCCTCAGAACGGAACCGAACAGTGATAGTTTCCGGATCTGATTACGGCGGCAAAACTCCGCGAGTTTATTTTTGTTTATGGAGAACTTGCATCCCATGTATCGGCCTCTTCTATTAGTTCCCACAGGCAATGTAATTATTTACTGCGCCCTTTGCCAGTCAAGAGAGTGCACTTCAACTCTAACCTATTATAAATAAATAAACCAGGCAACATAAAAAACCCCGCGCAGTTTGTCACACGGGGTTTATTTAAAATACACTCGAGGCCTTACCTGCTAGGCGGCCTTCCTTACCGTCCGGCGTCTGAAGAAGTCCGCTACCCGGTTCTTGTCGGCTTTGCCGAGGGCCACCCGGCGCACCAGGTGCTCCAGATCGTCCGGTGCGGCTTCCAGCTCGAAGCCGTTGAGCTCCAGGAAAACCGCGCCGGCCGTTGCGCCCACCCGTTTGTTCCCATCCACGAAAGGGTGGAGGTTGATAAGGTAGTACAGGTATGCCGCGGCCATCTCCCAGGGGCCCTGGTGGAGGTATTTTTCACCCCTTCCGGCGCCGGGAGCGGCCAGGGCGG
>CAZSTM010000019.1:0-842 GCA_964609635.1 uncultured Gemmatimonadales bacterium | reverse complement strand
TCTCCTCCGTAGCGCTTCAGTTGATCCCGGTGAATATCCAGCACTTCTGTCAGTTCGAGAAATACCGGCTCCATCTGTTACTTGCCCAGCCTTTCGAGCATTTTTCCATACTTTTGATTGGTATCTTCCAGGGCCTGCTCGAAACTTTCGTGGTGCTCCTTTTCCGGAGCCGGAGAGATAATCAGTGCGCGCCCGTCGGTCAGGATGCGAAGCGGAGTATCGGCCTTTATCTCGAGCAAGTCCAGTATGGCTCGGTCGATCACCAGGGCCAGGCTGTTGCCGTGTCGGGTGAGTTTTTTAATCATGGCGGTTGTTTTTAATGGGTAGTGTACAATGTTTTTCCATTGTATCACCGTTAGCCCGGGGTGTCAAGCGAACATATGGGGAGAGAAATAAAAAACCCCGTGGTTTTCACGGGGTTTTCGAGATAAAGCCGGCGACGACTTACTCTCCCACGCAGTTTCCCGCGCAGTACCATCAGCGCTAAAGGGCTTAACTACCGTGTTCGGAATGGGAACGGGTGTTTCCCCTTTGCTATAGTCACCGGCAAATGTATTAAGAAAATTGAAGTTGAATCGATTGAGAGTCCTTGGCGACAGAAATATCAGGTCAAGTCTCACGGCCTATTAGTACTGGTCGGCTGAACACGTTACCGTGCTTACACCTCCAGCCTATCAACCTGGTAGTCTTCCAGGAGCCTTTAGCTTCCGCCGGACAAGCCGGCGGAAAGGGGACATCTAATCTTGAGGTGGGCTTCCCACTTAGATGCTTTCAGCGGTTATCCCTTCCGAACGTAGCTACCCAGCACTGCACCTGGTGGCACAACTGGTACACTAGAGGTT
>CAZSTM010000018.1:0-18328 GCA_964609635.1 uncultured Gemmatimonadales bacterium | reverse complement strand
GACGGGGTGTGTAACTTACGGGCCTTTCAAAGTTTTATTAGTTGTGGCAGCGAGCAGACATCGGAGTTTATGAATAATCCAGGCTAGAGGCCTGTCTCTGAATAAAATTTTCAAGTGCAAGTAAATAAACCAGGAAGAAATTCAGCTTATCAGCACTGTAAAAAGCAAATCAGCTATAGCTCAATCACTGTTAAAATGCCTCTTAAACGGATATCCTCGCTGGATGCGCCGATCATTATCTCAAAGCGCCCCGGCTCGACCACACGCTTCAATTCCTTATCCAGTAATGAAAGGTCCTCGGGTGACAGGACGAATTCTATCGTCTTATGCTTACCGGGCCCGAGCGCTATTTTCCGGAACCCTCTCAATTGTTTGACCGGTGTGACTACCGAGCTGATTTCATCCCTCAGGTACAGCTGGACTACTTCTGTTCCAGGGACTTCCCCGGTGTTTTTAACACTCAGGATCACCTTAACTTTTTCATCAGGCGTTATCTGCTGCGGCTTAATTTCCAGGCTGGAGTACTCGAAATCCGTGTAACTTAACCCGTAGCCGAACTCCCAGAGCCCGGTTGCCGGCAGATCGACATAACCGGTCCTGCGGATGCTGAAAGCTTTTGACGGTTTGTAATTATAATATACCGGAAGCTGTCCGGCATGGCGGGGCACGGTCACCGGCAGGCGGCCGCATGGATTATACTCGCCGAACAGCACTTCCGCCACCGCCTGCCCCCCCTTTTCACCCGGCAGCCAGGCTTCCAGGATCGCCGGGATATTCTCCTCGGCCCATCTTACCGCCAGCGGCCGGCCGTTAACCAGCACCAGCACAGTCGGAGTGCCGGTGGCCGCCACTTTGCGAAGCAGCTCTTCCTGCAGGCCGGTCAGCTCCAGGGTGGCTGCGTCCTTGTGTTCGCCGTCGGTGCCCAGACCGCCGGGCTTGAACCTTTCGTTCTCTCCCAGCACAACAATCGCCGCATCGGCCCCTGCTGCGGCCTGCACGGCTTTGTCCAGCTCATCCGGCTCGCCGCCGATCACCTCGCATCCCTTGACATATTCGATTTCGGTGGCCGGGGAAACCACCCCGCGGATACCCTCCAGCACGGTTACTATGTCCTGAATTATTACATCGGCAATGTAGTCGCCGAGCAGGTTCCTCTCATCGTCCGCATTGGGACCGATCACTGCTATCTTTTCCAGGTCTTCGGGCAGTGGCAGCAGCCGTTTTTCGTTTTTCAGCAGTACAATGCTCTCCCTGGCCGCCTGCAGGGCCAGCTCCCGGTGCTCCGGGGCATGGCAGATGGTCCCGGCTTTATCCAGGTCCACGAACGGGTCTTCAAACAGTCCCATGCGGAACTTTAGCTCCAGCACACGCCGGACGGAACGGTTCAGTTGTTCCACGGATACGCGGCCTTCCTGAACATTCTCGATCAGCGGCAGCATATAGGCATCCTCGAAAGTGATGCCGACATCCACCCCTGCTCTCAGGGCCAGAGCACCGGCCTCTTTCTGGTCCGCGGCCACTCTCCTGGTAATCATAGTCTCGAAACCGTTGCCTTCGCTAAGAACCAGGCCCTTGAACTCCAGCTCGTCCCTGAGAATATCTGTCAGGATATACTTCGAGGCGTGCGCCGGGATCCCATCGATCTCCGGGTAAGTGGCCATTACCCCGAGGGCGCCGCATTTTTTTATCCCCGCCTCCCAGGGCGGCAGGAACACCTCCCGCAGCATCCTCTCGGAGATTTCCATGGCCCCCTGTTCCATCCCGCTTACCGGCTGGCTCTGGCCCGGGTAATGGCACAGGCCGGCCACGACTTTGTCCCCGGCGGTTATGTCCGCACCCTGTGCACCTTTTACAATGGCCTCGGCCATGCGGGCACAAAGACAGGGGTCCTCGCTGTAACCTTCCTGGTTGCGGCCCAGGCGGGGATCGCGGTTAGGTTCGATGACCAGGGTGAACAGTTGATGGATGCCCACGGCGCGGGCTTCCCTGGCTGCGACAGCATAAATCTCCCGGATAAGCTCCATGTTCCAGCAGCTTCCCAGGCCCGGGCCCTCGGGGAAAATCGTGCCCCCGGAGCACATCAGCCCGTGGGTGCCCTCCTCCACCTGGATCAGAGGTATCCCCAGGCGGGTCTTTTCCAGGGCAATGCGCTGCAGCTCGTTGAAAAACCCGGCCTGCTGTTTCGGTCCCTCATGCAGTATGGTGTTGGCCAGGGTGAAAAATCCCCCTCCGGGGCCTAACCCGCCGACCAGAGAGCCCGCGGCAAATTTGCGGCAGGATTCCATCTTGGCGGGGATGTCCTTACCCAGCTCGCTTACATATACACAAGGCCAGTTCAACTGGCCGACTTTCTCCTCCAAGGTCATTCGGCCCAGCAGGTCCTCGACCCGCCGGTCCACCGGGGCCCTGGCATCCAGATAAAGAGGCTTTGTCATTTTCTCCGCTCCACCTGCGACTAAGGCAGTTGCCATGATTAAACCCGCCGCTGCAATCCGGGGTTCGAAACCAAAAGTCCGTCTCATTTTTTCACCCCAGCCTGAAAAGGGATCAGTTTGCCGGTTCTTATAAGATCAAAGCTGGATATCGAAGACTCCCCGAAGCCGGCTGCCGGGAATCTTCGATGGTTAATAATTTTTTGATTATTACTATTCGCTCGCTATTCAATTCAGTCCTGATAGCCCGCGCCGCCGGAAGAGGGTACCGTCCGGAGTCGGCCCAGAAGCTCGTTGAGGCCGACCAGCGCCTCTATCACCATGTGCTCGCCGGTACCCGGCCTCACTAATGTAGCCCGGTCATTTGCTCCATACCCTCCCAGCACGGCAGCCTGGATAGTGGGGAAATATTTAAAATTGCCATTGGTATAGCCGGCCACAATTAAATGCTTTAACGGTGATTTTTCTCTCAACATGCCCTGAAAAGAAGAAAAGAATTCTCCGGGCAGTCCTACGAAGCCTATCTCCGGCGTAATAAGCACCAGGCTTAAGGGGACATCCAGGCTTTGCTCCAGGTCCCATCTGACCCTGGCCGGGATATAATCTTTCTTCCAGGAAATATTTATCGCGGAAGTATCCTGTTCAGTGACAATCGACCCGGCTACCTCGATCACCTCCCGCGCCAGCTCCCGGCCGACTTCCCGGACCCTTTCTGCAGGCCTGTCGTTTTCATCGGCAAAGTAAGGGTTCAGGTCTCCGCAGGCCCCGTTGATGAAAATACACAGAGGTTTGTCCGGATGCGAATCCTGCACTTCCCGGCGCATGGCGCCGGGATAATCCGGGGAATAGAGCAGGTTGTCGGAACCCAGGATTACCGGGTGGCAGGCGTAATTTACCAGGAGGACCCTGGTTTGTCCTTTCAGGTTGTCCATTTTCACAACGCATACTGTCTGCTCCACCGGCCCCAGCGGTTCCTTATCGGGGTTTTCCCAGATCATTTTCACCCGGCCGTCGGGAAGCTCCTTTATCCGGTTGTAGTTGAGGTCCACCGTTCCATAG
Organism: uncultured Gemmatimonadales bacterium; assembly: GCA_964609635.1. Taxonomy (GTDB): domain Bacteria; phylum Gemmatimonadota; class Glassbacteria; order GWA2-58-10; family GWA2-58-10; genus JAFGTO01. The sequence goes on along the minus strand of CAZSTM010000018.1, from coordinate 14,837 downwards.
CCTACTCCCAGCCTTACCGGCTCCAGGCTCTCCCAGGCCTCGTTCATCGCCAGTACTGTCCTGTCACAAATTTCCCGGGCGTACTCGGGAAGAGAATCAATTTTTTCCGCGTTTTTTAATACAGGACCGGCGTGGGTGTGGATGGCAATGAAGATAACTTCATCGATGCCGGTTGTCGCGCGGATTTCGGCGGTCAACTCCTCATTGATCGACCTGTTAAAAATATTTATCAGGTCATAGACTACGAACCCTATACTCCGCCTGCCCGAACGTAAGACCAACGAGCGCACGAACAAGGGGTCCATCACCCCCTTTGACAGTTCCTTGCGGGCGGAATAACCGGCCATTTTCAATCCTGCAGGAGGCGTGATCTCGACCGCTGCAGCACCAGCTTCAATCCCTGCAGTAAGGCCGCCCTGCATTAAAAAGAGAAAGATCATCGAGAACAGGCAGGACCGTTTAATCATAATATTTCCCCTCCTTGCCCAGGTGGGTAGATTGTATTTTCCGGAAAATAACTCCCGCTTCAGGCCTGCAGCAATGCCCTGGCTGTCGGCAGTATGCTTACGGAATCTATCTTGGTAAGTCGCGCCAGCAGTCGCTCAAGGTACTCCGCCCGGATCGGCCCCCAGCCCTCCTCGTCCAGGCCGTGGAGGTTGTAAACCAGCCAGCCGGAATCGAGTGAAAGCAGTTTCTCAATCTGCTTGTCCAGGTGAGCCTCGGCATTGTCCGGCCCCCAGCCGCCGGTGCCTATCTTGACCAGACCCACATGCGGCAGGGGATTAATCATCGGTCCGTGGCAGCGGTATGCCCTCACGCGGGAGGTTATCCAGGCCTCGATTTCGTCAGTGGTGGCATTGTAAGGGAAATTGAATACCGCGCGTTTCGCCTCAAACCCTTTCAGCTTCGCCTCGAATATGTCCAGGCAGTCGTTGATCAGCTTTTTGGCTTCCTCGAACGGCAGGCGGTCCAGGTGGGCGTGACGGTAGCCGTGGGGCATGATCTCATGGCCGCGGTCCTGAAGCTCGTTCCAGAGAGTGAAATCCCCGAGCTGGCTCCAGTGAACGTAGTCGTCCTCGATTCCCACCTCCGGGCGGTGCGAGGCAGCGGTGACATTGAAACATGCGCTGAGCGCGAATTTCTCGTAAATCTGGGCGGTGCGGATGAAGGAGTTCCTGAACCCGTCATCGAAACTCAAGCTTACCAGGTGCGGCTTGCCCGCGGGAGCCGACAAAAGGCGAGCCGGGACCGCTGCCGTAGCCACTGACCCGATTGCACCGATAAATTCTCTGCGCTTCATGGCTGTTCCTTTCCCTAAGTCTTGAAAAACATCTCAAGCGAACAAGGTTATTTTTCACAAACTTTCAAAGCAGCTCTTGGGCGTTGTCCTGGATTTTTTGCACCGCCCGGACAATATCGTCCAGCTCCTCCTGTTGGGCCAAAAGCACCTGGTGAGGTATGACCAGGGTCTCGGCACAGATCTTTTCGCTCACCGGTAAAGACAACTCTTTTATCGAGACCTTCCCCTCATGGTACGGGCAGGTGTAAGGGCATCCTTTTGCGCCGGCCGAAATGTCCGAGAACATTGGATTTTTCGACAACGGCCAGGGATAACCGATATGGGAGGGTACACCCTCTGCTTTGAGGGCGGCGACAAACCTGTCTCTGGTTACCCCCAGGCATTTATCCTTATCATAATGCAGCAAAAAAAGGTAATATCCATTTACCTCAGTGTTGGCATCTCCCGGATATGGAGTAAGGCAGCCCAGGTCCTTCAATTTATTCCCAAGATAAGCTGCATTGTCATTCTTTCTCGCCGTCCATTCATCCAGTTTCTCGAACTGTGCCAGCAGCACAGCGGAGAGTATTTCCGCCAGCCGGTAATTGGTGGGCATTACATAGTGGACGTACCAGGATTCCCCCTCGTGTCTGCCGCAGCTGCGATATTGGATGCTTTTTTCGGCCAGTTCCGGATTATCTGTCAGCACTATTCCACCCTCTCCGGCAGTGATAGCCTTGCTTTCCTGGAAGCTGAACGTGCCCAAATCTCCGATGGCCCCGACTTTTCTCCCTTTATGTACAGTCCCCACCGCATGCGCGCTGTCCTCGATGACCGCCAGGCCATGCCTGCCCGCTATCCCGAGAATCCTCTCCATATCACAGGCGAAACCGCCGAAGTGGACAGGTATTACCGCTTTGGTCCTAGCCGTGATCGCCTTTTCAATCTCACCAGGGTCAATGCATTGGGTTTCGAATACCACATCTACGATAACCGGAACAGCATTGACCTGGAGTACCGCCCCCAGGGTGGCGATAAAAGTCAGGGCCGGAACGATTACTTCATCGCCGGCCCCCACACCTGCCGCTCTCAAGGCTATCTCCAGGGCAACTGTCCCGTTCGCGCAGGCGATGCCGTACTTTGCCTCATGGTAAGCGGCAAATTTCCGTTCGAATTCCCTTGTCTTGGTACCGGGGTCGGCCCCCCGCATCCCCGAGAACCATCTTCTGCTTTTTATCACCTCTTCCACATATTTCAATTCGCGCTCATCATAATCAGGCCATAAGAAAAAGTCATTCTTCCGGACTTTTTCCCCTCCGTTGAGAGCCAGTCTCCCCATAATTGTGCTCCTTTATAATAGTACAGTCGGTCAAACCTTCTCAGGCGCTATATATGGACAACGTCGTTCCTTCCGACTTCCTTGCAGTAAACTATAAATACCGGTATTACGGCTACAGGATTTTAAGCTTAAATTTAGAAAATGTCCTGCACTTCCAGTTTTTTGCGGAATCCTCCGGTGCGGATGGCCAGGTAGATAATTCCTATCAGCATCCATGAACCGCCGATAATAAATGTCAGCCGGGGAAGAGACCACCAGATTGCGAAACAGGCTAAAATTCCCACGGCAGGTGGGATGAAATTAACCAGGAAACTCTCGAGGGTTTTTTGCTCAGCATTGAAGAAATACTCGCGTATCGCGGCCGCATTGACCAGCATGAATGCCAGAAAAGCGCCGAAATTGATCAGGTGCGCGCATTTGTCATAGGTAAGCACATTCGCCCCTATTACTGCTACCAACCCGATCAGAATAATATTGTAAGAGGGCACGGCGTGTTTTTGGCTCAAATGGCCGAAAAATTTGCGGGGAATCATTTTATCCCTGCCCATGCCGTACATGACTCGGGCGGCCCCGGTCATCCCGGTCACTCCCGAGCCGACACTTCCCACCAGGAGAATAAAGGCCAGCGTAACTTCCAGCGGACCGCCGCCGACGACCTCGGCTATTCCGATGATGGCTTTTTCCATGGCGTTTTCCGCTCCGAATTTGGCGGCCATCTGTTCCAGAAACCCTTGCCACTGGGACCAGGGAACCGAGGCCTGAGCCAGATAAATCTGAGAGCCGCTCCAAATTCCGGTTATCAAGCAGGTCAGCACCGTGGCAAGCATGACATTACGCCTTGGGTTTTCCACCTCTTCGGACAGAGTAGTCAAACCGTCAAAACCTATATAGGTCAGGGCGGCAAGGGCCGTTCCCGCGCCTATAACGGGCCAGGAAAATGAATCCCGATGATAAAACGGCTCTGTGGTAAAGAGTCCTGCAAAACCGTTTTTCAGCAATATGTAGCGTATCGCCGCCGCCATGAACCAGAACACCACCGCGCTCATGAAAATCATCAGAAGCCAGTTTACCCGGCTGGCAGCCTTTATGCCTGCAAGATTTAACATGGTAAATCCGCCGGCGATGACGACGAACCAGACCCTGGTAGGGATGAAAGGGAGCATGTGATTGGCGGTAATGCTGGTAAAGATCGTGCAGAGTATGGGAATAATCATATAATCCATAAACATCGTGAACCCGGCGATAAAGCCCAGGTGCGGGATAAGGCCCCTGCCGACATAGGTATAGGCCGAGCCGGCTGCGGGATAACGGCTTGCCATCCTGCCGTAGCTGACAGCGGTAAAGATCATGGCCACCATCGCCAGTAGAATTGTGGTAACAGCATGTCCCTGGGAATCCCGGTTGGCAAAACCGAATAAAGGCAATGCCGCCACCGGCTGGATAAGAATTATCCCGTAAATGACAAGATCGCTTAGTGAGAGCACGCGGCGAAGTTTTGCCGGCGAGCCATCCGAATTTTGTCTCATTTCATTCCCTTAAACAGGCCCGGCAAGATTACTAAACATTCTTGGCTTTCCTCTTTCAAGAGCTATTTAAAATCTTTATATGTTGAATACGGGTTTAAACTATAGAATCAATTGCGAAATACTTCAAGCATCTTTTCGAGAGTTGGACCACCGGCCGTTTTTTGGTCTATAGTCACCTAGCGGTCGGTTGTAGCCCTATTGCGATGTTGCCCTGCATAAAATCCTTTTTTTGCGGATTGCACTGTGGGAGAATAGTTGCTTTTTTCCTGCGTTGACCAATAAAGCCATTGAAACACCAAAGGGAAACGACTATTTTAGCATATGACGGTAAAGAATCTTCTGATTCAAGCTCGAGGAAGCAAATTTTAGCCCACAATCAAAAAGCAGGGGGAAAACAACACTATCAACTTTTGATTTGGGGTATATCGGTTAAAAGGACGTGCTGCACTGCAAGAGACTGTTGGAAAAACACTAGTAATACTTCTAATCCTTAATCCGGGGGAGCATCCGATGAGAATAATCACCCGCAGAAGTTTCATCCGCTCGGCGATGGCCGCGGGCGGCGCGGCGGCGATCAGCCCCGTGTTTTTGATGGCCCAGCAGATGAAGAAGTACGACTTCAAAATCTCGCTGGCTGCCTGGTCGATCCAGCCCTGGTTCAATAAAACCTGGACCAACCTGGACCTGCCGAGGATCGTACGCGAGGAGTTCGACCTCGATGGCCTGGAGTTTGTCAACAGTTTCTTCACCCTACCGCGCTATGACTACCTCAAGGACCTCAAGCAACGTGCCGACGACTACGGGGTCAAGCTGGTGCTGATCATGTGCGACGACGATGGAGACATGTCGCACAATGAGAAAAAAGAGCGTGAGATCGCGGTACGGCAGCACCACAAGTGGATCGATATCGCCTGGTTCCTGGGCTGCCACGCCATCCGCGGCAATGCCCGCACCCAAACTCCCGGCTCCAACGAGGAACGAGTCAAGCGCTGCGCCGAGAGCTATCATTCGCTCTGCGAGTACGCTGACCAGGCCGGGATCAATGTTACCGTGGAAAACCACGGCGGCTTCAGCTCGATCCCCGAGTATTTCGTGATGCTGGCCAAGGAGGTGGGGCACCACCGTTTCGGCCTGCTGCCGGATTACGGCAATTTCGATGAGAGCACCATGGACCGCTACAAGGCTCTAGAGATGTGCATGCCCTATGCCAAGGCAGTCAGTGTCAAGTGCCGGGATTTCGACGAGAATGGGAAGCATGAAGCCTGGGACCTCGACCGGATGATCCAGATCACGCTCGACTCCGGCTACCGTGGATTCATGGGTATCGAGGCCGGCAGCAGGGAGCGCAGGCACTACGACAACGTGCGCGCCTGCCGCGACCTGCTTCGTAAATACAAAGCCTGACCGACTAATGAGGCGGGGGCTGAACAGCCTGCTTCGCCCCCGCTCAACCCTACTCCCCCATCCGGACGGACTATCCCCACTTAACACCTCCTTTTCCGGAGGAGCAGATATACGGTAAAAAATAATCTTTCCCCTGCTGGCTGCCCTGCCCCTGCTCACCTTCGGCCTCTGCATGTCTCAGGACCAGGCTCCCGAAATGATCAGCGCCCTGCCCGGCGAGGTACTCTCGGACGCCGTCGCGCTGTTCGACGGAACCAGCCTGGAAAAGCGGCAGAATATAGATGGCTCCGCCGCCAACTGGAAACTGGTCGATGGGACCTCGGGCTAAAGGACCCGCCATTTTTTCAACGCCGACAATAACAGCTCCTGTTTCAAGTGAAGGATTTAAGTTGCCATTTGCCGAAAACCGGTGTTAGTTTTTGATTCATCCTGTCTTGTATATTAGCTCACTCCTGCAAAGGAAACCTGTATGCGGCGCAATGATCTTAATTTTTCATTGGTGTTTTTTTTATTGTTTCCTTTAGGCTTTCCCTTACAAGTCGCCGGACAGAGTGAAACCACTCCCCGGACAGTTTATTTCAACCTTACCGAGGTTTTCAGGCGCCTGGAAAGCATGAAGGAGAAACCCGGGGGCGAGATGTTCAGTAAATTCCTCCTGCGAAACGACGGCACCGTTCAACCGGAGCTGCTCATCTTCCGGGACCCGCAGACCGGCCGGGAACTCTGGCGGCTGACTCACGATTTCTCGAAAAACACACCTCATTGCCATATCAACCGGTCCCCCTGGAACAGCGATGGATCCTGTATGGTTTTCAACTCGAACCGCAGGCTCCCCTCAGAGGAGGCGGCCGGTAAAACTTCCAGGCGGATGTTCATCATGAACGCCGACGGGAGCGGGATGATGCAGCTGCTGCCGCATCTGGAAGGCAAGCCGTACCCGGAGCTCACCGGGATGGCCCGCCATGTCATCTGGGACCGGGACGATCCCGGGCTGATGTACTTTGTCGACCGCGACCGGTTATACCAGGCCGATATCAGGAATGGATTTGCGCTGGAGGAAATCGGCACCCTGGAGCCTGGCGGCAGGCGGCGGACGATATTTTCTTACCCCTCGGATAATGATATCCTGATGGTCAAGGATCTGGGTTCCCGGCAATACCGGCCCCGGCTCTATTTTTTCGACATGCGGAAAAGCTCCGCGAATTACCGTAAGATGATATACTCATATCCATTCGCCATGGGTATCGAGGACCCTGTTCATAAAAAGAGCGAGGAGTGGCACATCCACGACATCACTTTCCGCCGGAACCCCGGCGATAATTACCTGCTGAACTACGGGCCTTTCGACAAGGTCGGCGAGCCGGTTTTCTTCGATTTTCCGCTGAACGGTGACCGAAAGGCAATCAGCCTGGCTTATGCCGGGGATCACGGGAAACGGCCCTATTTCAGCCATCCCGCCTGGGCCGCCGGTGGCGAGCTGGTGGCCTATTTCGGTGAAAAGCAACGGGGAGCCGGCAGCCGGGGACTTCACGTGTGGGATTACCTGAACGACAGGCATCTGATTCAGCTTACCGATGAAACCCAGGCCGACGGCGGGCACATCGCCTGGGACGGTTTCGACCGGGAAAGCTTTTTCGCCGCTCCCGGCGAGGGCGGGCAAAATATTTTTGGAGGGAAGATAATCCGGGTTCACCTGGACGGCGGAAAAGTCGAGGTACTGTGCAACACTTACACCCGGTGGCAGTCAACTCCGGGGATGGAACACGATTATTGCTCCCTGGCCCGTCCCGCCCAAAGCCCGGACGGTACCAAGTGTTTTTTCACCTCCACCGTGATGCAGCCGGAAACAGGCGGTTACGACTGTTATCTGGTGGTAGCTGCGCGGCCCGCTCCCCCGGTTGAGCTTTCAGCCGAGGCACAGGGCAGCGGAGTTCGGCTGGCGTGGAAGCCGCACCGGCTTTCCCGTGAGGTCAAAGTATACCGCATCTACCGGATCAAAGGCAATAATTACAGTTTTCTGCCGCTGGCTGAATGCCCGGCCGGGCAGCATTACTATCTGGATGATACGCTCGAAGCAGGAAGCACCTATTACTACGCGGTGACCGGCGAGGATTATTCGGGCCTGGAGAGCGACAGGCTTTCACCGGTGATCCAGGTCAAGGCGGCCCCGGATGGAAAGCTCGATATCAGGACCACCCTGGAGTCGGGTACGGGCTGGGACAATATCCCTCCCGAAGCACCTGAAGACTTAAGGGCTACAAAGGTGGCCCCGGGCAAATACTACCTTGAGTGGCGGAGTTCCCCTTCGGCCGACGTGCGATACTATAACCTTTACTACTCCGGCACCTCACGCCCGCCCACCGGGCAGGAGTACCTGATCGCCACTTTGCCTGAAGGGGAAGTTTCTTTCTTCGATTTCAGCGCCGGGGAAAGTGAAAAAGCCCACTATGCCATAATCACAGTTGACAGGCAGGACAATCTGAGCAGTCCGGTGTTCTATGATGAGCCCTGAGCCGGTGGGGCACGGTATTTACAGGTTAAATCGACGAATCATCGAATTACAGGGGGGAGCTACCTACCGGCCCTTTCGACGAGCCTGCGCGACAGCATGTTGCAGTATTGTTCGATGGCGGTATATCCCGATTTCATAATCCTGTTGTGGTCGTTTCCATCCTCAGGATCCAGCCCGTTAGAGCGCTCCCATTCATCCGGCATGCCGTCCCCATCGCTGTCAGCCGGCTGCGTGACAGCCGCCAGTCCCGCCATCAGGCCCTCGGCAGGTTCATGCCGCCCCCACGAGCCTGTGCCGGAGGTGACCTCGGCCACCGTGCGCCGGCCCACTTCATCCCGCGGGAAACAACCGGCTTCGGCAAGAACCAGCTTATAGGCCTCCCGTGGCTGCTGGGTGGTCACCGGCGCCACAGCATATTCCCTTTCGGCCCTGACTCCCCGGTCGGCGTAGCGCTTCAGGCCGGGAAGCTTGTCGGCCTCGGCCCAGGGGTCCTGGATGACTCCGATACTTTCTATGAAATTGTCCCTCAGGTAATACGAGATACCCTCCACGAAGCAGAAGGGGAATATTTGCGGGTCGCTGGGGCCGCGCTTGTAGTAGTTACCGATAACGTTGAATCCGAGGTTGTTGGGAGGGTGTCCCTCGTGGGAGAGACCGTCACGAAAGTTGTAGAAGACGTTGTTGCGGATATCTGTAGGCCCGTTGGCCACGGCCGGGCAGCGCCGCCGGTGGTGGGCGAACAGGTTGTGATGGATGGAGATACGCGTGCCGCCCGGGCCGCTTAACAGGCCCACATTGTGAGGGCGGCCGCTGGGGTAGCCCACCGGGTCGGATTCTTCCAGGGCGCACCACTGGATGGTAATATCGCGTGCATGGTAAAGACCCATGTTTTCATCGCTGCCCCACGAGCAGGAAACATGGTCCAGGATGCAGCGCACCGCGTTGTCGAAAGTGACCGCGTCCTGGTTCCAACCCGTGTGCGGCCTGGGCCTTACGCGCAGGAAACGCACTACTAGGTCCCGGAGCTCCGGGCCCGGTTTGGTGGTCAGGGGTCCCCGGACGGTTATCCCGGCCCCGGGGGCGGTCTGCCCCATGATTGACACCTGCCCGTGTTTTATCTCGACCGGCCCCTGGATCACCCCGCTCACCGCGAATACCACGATCCGGGGACCTTCCGCACTTACCGCCTCCTGAAGGCTGCCCGGGCCTACCGGGTTCAGGTTGGTGACTTTGATTACTCGCCCGCCCCTTCCGCCGCCGGCGACCGCGCCGTATCCCTCCGCTCCTGGGAACGACGGTATCCCGGGTCCGCTGTCGCCTTCCTGCGCCAATGCAGATGCCGCAACCAGCTGGATAACGGCAACCAGCAGGGAAAAACGCCGAGTATCGATCCGCATAGTGCAGTACCGTTCAATAAAGCGAAACTCTCAAAGGATAACCGTTATTATAACGGAACCTTAATCCACTCAAAAATTAATTTTCGTCAGGTGCAGGCACACTCCCCTTCGGTCCCGGTTTCCCCGGTGGTGTCAGTCACATTTCCGGACGACCCGGTTTCTTATCGGCTCCACGATGGAAAGAATCTTCTCCACATCTTCTACGCCGAGCTTTCCCTTGTTGGTTTTCAGCAAGGTGATGATGGGGACTAATACTTCTTCGCGTTCACCTTTCTCGAACATTTTCTCGAAATACTCATCGCCGGCGAAAATGTTCTCCACTTTTGCGAATCCCTCCAGACTTTCCTGCAGCCCGTTGAACAGAGCGACCATCTTTCTCCCGCCGAGGTTCTCGTTCAGCGACAACTTGCAGACAACGTAAATGCCTTCGAGTATCGTGCCGTAAAACTCATCCACCACAACTTCCAGAAATTCCGGCTTTTCCCTGGCCCGCTTGAGGATGGCCCTGACCTGCCTCAACACGTCTTCGACTAGTACACTGCGCAGTTCCTGGTTCATGGGGTTCTCGAGCATTTCCTTCAAATCCGCCCCCGGCAGCATGGCAACACCGAACTCGCCGTGCAAAGCAAGCTGTTCCATGGTCTTGCGAAATCCGAGCTCCCAGGCGTCCTGGACTTCTTTCCTCTTGTCAAAAACCATGGCGTAGTTTGTATCGAAAATATATATCCCCAGCAGCAGACGCAGCTCCTCCTTGCTCTTGCAGTCCAGAAGGTCGGAAACCGGCGCTGTGAGGCTGTTCTGGTAAGTGAGGTCGGCATCTTTGATGAGCCTTACTTTATTCATCAATTCAGTATCGTCGGGAATCATCTCGGAAAACCGATCCACGTATTGATTGATTTTTGCGGCCTGATTCTCTTGAGCCCTTACAGGGGCTCCAACAGACAGGATAAACGTTGCCGTAAGAGTCACAAAAAGTATGCGTCTTACCATCTCGAGCCTCCCTTTGATAATGAGATTTTTATTGTTTTGATTCTCAATCATAAAAAACAACAGTTTAACTCTTCTGAATTCGGCTCATGCAAATATACAGCACTTTTTAAGATATAAAAGCTTTTTTGCTGTATCCCCCTTTTCATCTGTATGGAATAAATTCCTTTAGAGTTCTAACAGTGTTAAAAAAACCCTCTTCTAATGCTTGAACCTCTTAATTAACATACGGCTTGCATTCATTATTTTAGGAAGAAGCGAAAAATACAGGACTGCATAGAGAACGAAGAACTGGCACCATAAAACCGCCACATTAAACGGCATGGTGGGTATATAACCGGAACCGATCTTCTTTTCGGCGGCCATGAAATGCGCTTTCCCCCACTTCGATTCCGGCTCCTGGCTGATCGGAACGGTTGTCTGAACCAGCCTGTCGCCGGACAGGCGCACAGGCTCCAATGAAAGCAAGTTCAAAGCCAACCTGGCGATGTCCTCGTTGTAATGCCGGCGCTCCAGTTCTTTATACCCTTGTCCGCCCAACTCTTCCTTAAGCTTTTTCTCTGTGGAAGAGACATTCTCGATCGCTTGTTTCCTGAGCAAGCTGTAATGCTCGATGGCTTTTTTCAGAAATTCCCTGGTTCTGTCGCGCACTTGTCTCGAATAGACGGCCGGGGCGAAATCATCCGGCTCGATCCCGGAGGGAATACCGGTGCGTTTTTCCAGTACCCGCACTTCATTGGCGAGTGCGGCAAGCTTTTGAGCGATTTCCTCTTGTATGTTTTCCGTCTCCATCCCCAGCAGCGGGAAATCCGCCAGTGCCCGCATTTCCGGCATGTGGTAGTTCAGCATGTAATCGCACTGGTAGACAGTGTTTTTATCTTTCAGGAAATGGTCCATGTAGCGATTGGAAGTGTACTGCTCGACCGCCAGCGCCTCATACCCCCAGCGGGAGGGCATAATGTTAGCCACCAGCGGAGTGTTCCGGTTTCCGGCCTGTCTGTGGATCAGATCATCGAAGGGGATCACCGCCCCGCCGAGTATCATCTGCGGCACCAGCAGCATGGGGATGAGGATGTATATGGTTACCGCGGACTCGAACGCTGCGGAAATGATAAGACCGATCACGCAGGCGACCATTGCGCAGGAGAAAAGCACCAGCCAGGTGCTCCAGAACATGTCCGGAACCTGTAGTATGGGGTTGGCCACCGCTGTGAACATAGCCATTTGTACCGCCGAAACAATTGCGAGGTAAGCGGTCTTAGAAGCGATGTAAGAAGACCAGCTCAGATGGAGGAACCCTTCGCGAACCAGTATCTTGCGGTCGCGGTTTATCTCCTCGGCGCTGACTGTCATGCCCAGGAAAAGGGCCACGATGACACTGATAAAAAAGTAAACGCCGAGGTTTTGGTTCTCCATAAAGACGTAATCGATGCCCCGGGAGCCGCGCGCCAGCAGTGCCGTAAGCAGCGCCAGCAGCGGCGGCTCGAGCAGGTTTATCAACATGTACTGGCGGTTGTTCAGATGTCCTTTGAAATTACGCTGGAAAAATACTTTCAATTGCCCGAACCATCCCGGACGCCACAGCCTTCTCTCTATCGCACTTTCATCACCACCATCGCAGGCTTCGGGTCTTTCTTCCTTTTCGCGCTGTTCGAGGTATCTTTCGTGCCATTTTTCCGGTGAAATCCGGCGTTCCTTCGAATAGCGCCCCGATTCTTCCAGTTTTTTCGACTCGACTATCTCAAAAAGCTGTTCGGGGTTTAAATTACCGCACAGAGGACAGGCGTAGTCCTCGGTGCCGGCCAGCTGGACTGCCCTGCGGAAATAGACGATGGCATCCAGCGGGTTGCCGTCATAGATAGGCCGTCCTCCCTGGTCCAGTACCCAGAGCTTGTCGAACATCTTGAATATCTGCGAGGAGGGCTGGTGGATCACTACCATGACCAGCTTCCCCTTGGTCGCCTGGGCCTTGAGCAGGGCCATGACGTTTTCCGAGTCGGAGGAGGAAAGCCCTGAAGTCGGCTCGTCCACAAACAGGATCGCCGGTTCCCGTATCAGTTCCATGGCGATATTCAGGCGCTTGCGCTGGCCTCCGCTGATAGTCTTGTCCAGTGGTGAACCGACCTTGAGATCCCGGGTATGTATCTGCTGAAGTTCATCGAGCATGGCCTCGACACGCCGGGCGCGCTCTTGTTCATCCAGGTTCGCCATGCAGAGCGAGGTGTTGTAGTACAGGTTTTCGAACACCGTTAAGTCCTCAAACAAGAGGTCGTCCTGAGGCACGTAGCCGATAACGCCCTCGAGCCTGGAGGATTCGGAGTGCAAATCCACGCTATTGATCAGGACCCGGCCGGAATCGGGACGCCGCTGGCCGTTGAGGATACTCAAAAGAGTGGACTTTCCTGCTCCGCTGACACCCATAACGCCTAGCAGGGTGCCTCCGGTTTCACGAAATCTGAAATTATACAGGCCGTTCTCGCTGCCGGGATAGCGGAACTCCAGGTTTTCGCCTCTAAAAACCTGCTTGAGTCCGTCCTTGGCCCCTTTCAAGAAATGCGCGGCTACTTCAGAAAAGTAAACCTGTGTTCCACGGCCATCACGTATAATCACTCCAGGCTGGAGCAGATGTAAAGTGCCCGCCCGCACCGGCACAGAATTCAGCGAAATGGTGCTTCCGTCTTTGGCGGTGATATACAAAGCCCCCACTTCACTCAAGCGAAGTATGCTGAATTCCCCTCCGAATTCGGACTTGACCAGACGCTGGAAAGTTCCGTCTCGCGAAACATCGTTCCGTTCAAGGATGAGGAAATTGGCAGTCAGACGGCGCTTATCGAAGGGAGCCTCGATAAACGTGAAAATTTCCTTCATTTGTTCCTCGTCGACATGGAATCTTTCCGCCAGCACCTCGAACAGTTCGAGATCTTTTCTCTTGAAGCCCCCTGCCACGGCAAGCTCTATGTAACGAATCAGCAAATTAAATTGCTCATCCCGCGGTATCCTGGGTTTGAGGTGAACGGCAATGTCGGCGGTCATATCCGACTGTGTGCCAGGCGAGAAATCATTCCTGTTGAGATAAATGTCCAGCACATGGTCAAACGCTTTGAGGTAAATAAGAGGAGATATTATGCGGAGATTTTCGATCAGGTAATGTTCAATGATCTTTCTTGCCTTGACCCTGCTTTCTTGGTCAAGTAATGATGTCTGGATAGCAAATAGATTCAATATTGCATTAAGAAGAATCTCGTTCATTTAATAAAGCCGCTAAATAGTAGCTGGATGACATTTCCGTAAAAAGGCACGTGGTGAGATGCTCATCAAAAAAGGTCAATCATTGCATCTGCTTTGCGTACAAGCATGGACAGCTCACTAGCCATGAAACGTAGGAGTTTCACACTCAAATGTGGGAAATTATCGAGAAGCCTGGCGCCGTCAAAAGCAAAAAGCTCCGCTTCGGAGGCTGCAATAGCAGTGGCCGAACGCGGATGACCGTCCAATACCGCCATCTCGCCGAATACTTTACCCGGTTTGAGTCTCGCAAGTTCTCTGCCGCTTTTTTCCCTGCGGATTAAAATTTCTCCTGAAAGAATAGCATAAAATTGTAAACCGATATCATTTTCCCGAAAAATAACCTCCCCCTTTTCGTAACAGACCTGTTCAGCGCATAAAAGAAGCAGAGAAATTTCTTCATGCGTGAAATTTGAAAAGAAGTAGTATCCGGAAAGATTTTCAATTTCTTTTTCGGACATTAAGCTACCGGTTTCCGGAAATTTTTTCGACATGAGAACCTTTGTGGTTTCGGCTAAGTGCAAAAATCTTAAAAAGTTATCTTAACGATACAATTTTTGTTGCCTTTTTGTCAACATATTTTTCGGTTCATACGGCAGTTATGCTCCTCCAGCTTACTCGAATTCAGAAGAAAAAGTCATAATCAAAGCTTGATCCATGCTTCAATTTTTTTAGCATTTTTCAAACTCAAGAGAATAGTGCTCGAACGTTCAATGGTGCTTTGATTACCTGCGTTCCTGCTACGCTTCCATCCCGGTAATCAGGATAAATCCATCAGCATAAACTCCCTCTTAATTATTGTGCTGAAGTTGTTCACCGTGTTCTGAAGGGATACAGCGGGCGTTTTAAACTGATATTTCTTGAACCTCGCTATAACACAGGTTATACTAAGCTATAAAATTTTAACCATTTTTTGACACCCCTCCCCTGCAGCACCATGAAAGAGCAGCGCAAATTAGCCGCCATCATGTTCACCGACATCGTGGGCTATACCGCCCTGATGTCCAGGGACGAACAGCACGCGCATCAGATTATACAGAAGAGCCGTGACACCCTGAAGTCGCTTATCGAGCAGTACAACGGCGAGTGGCTGCAGGCGGTGGGTGAC
>CAZSTM010000017.1:0-18853 GCA_964609635.1 uncultured Gemmatimonadales bacterium | reverse complement strand
CCGTAGGGGCGACCGATCGGTCGCCCGAACATCGGCGAGGCATGCCTCGCCCCTAGGCTAAATTTGTGGATTGGTTTAAAAAAATATGCTACACTATTTATGAATTCATGTATTAAGCATATTCGGTATATCAAAACCCGCTCACTTCATTTCCCGTATGCGCAGCTCTATCCCCTCAACATCCTTGAGCAGCTCGATTATCTGTCCGACATCGGTATTACCGTAATGATAGGGGTAGAGAATTTTCGGCCCGAACGCCCGTGCCGCATCGGCTACCATTTCCGGGCCCATGGTATAGGGAAGATTCATCGGCAGAAAAGCAATGTCTATGTCTATTAATTTTTTCATCTCCGGGGTATTTTCCGTATCTCCCGCAATATAAACCCTCTTATCGCCGAAAGTTATGATGTAGCCGTTGCCGTCGCCTTTGGGATGGTAGGGAGCGCCGCTGTCGCGCTTGCTGACTATATTATAAGCCGGTACCGCCTCTATCTTCAGCCCCAGCACCGTGATATCATCGCCGTTTTTCATAACCGTTCCTTGGTTGATCTTTCCGGCGGAATTTTCATTGAGGACAATAACCGTCCCCTCCTTTTTGATTTTCTCCAGCGCATCGGCATCGAGATGGTCGCCGTGCTCGTGGGTGATAAGAACCAGGTCCGCTTTGGGCATTTTCGAATAATCTGCTTCTCTGCCCACCGGATCGACATGGATTATCATGCCGTTGTAGAGAAACATCAGGGTGCCGTGCCCGACAAAGGTAACCATCAGCGAGCCGTCTTCTGTCTCGATGAAATCGGTTTCATAAGTCTGCTTTGCGCCGGCCGGCGCACTTAAAACCAGGGATGCGGCCAGCAAGATGAATGATAAGGCTTTCATGATGATCACTCCTTTCCTGATTGGTTTAAACCGGCTTATCGACAGACAACTAAATATACCGCATAATTCAATTCACCAAAAGATTCATAGCGGCCTGGGCGGTAGAGTATCCTGCCCGTAACTGCGGGCCTCCATTTCCATGAGTTTTACCAGTTCCAGTTTAATATGCCCGGGTAATTCCGAGGGTCTGTAATTTTCAATTAGTTTCTCCACTTCGCCGTGTGCCCGCTGCTCGATAGTAAGCGCGCCCTCCTGTTCCCAGCGGGAGCGGTTTGCCCGGTCGATTACCGGACCCGGGATAAAGTGTTCCTCTCTAAGATGATCCAGGGTGTGTTTCGAAATAAGCAGGTGGTGTTCCTTGAGCAGTTCCTGGAATATCGGCAGTGCAGGAAAATCTTCTTTGGGTTCTATGCCCTCGATCAACCTGAAAGTCATGCCGCAGATTTCATTGTCCACAACCAGCTTTTCCAGGCTCTGGCAGCTTTCGAAATCGATCATTCCCGGCCCCGATATGCTGTTGATTCCGGATAAAGCGGCCAGGGTTGCCCCTATTCCACTTTCCAGACCCGCCTGAGCATCAAGCTGCTTGGCATCGCTTAACGATATATATGCCTGGGTGGGCAGCCCCAGGTGTTTGCCGATTTCATTATAGGCGCAATCTATCATCATGGTTTCCACCGCTCCCATCGGGGTGGTTTCATAGCGCACATCAAAGATGGCAGGGGAGCCTCCATACAGGATCGGGGCGCCGGGGTTGGCAAGCTGGCTGATGACCATACCGCTCAGGGTTTCGGCGGTATGCTGAACCAGTGTCCCGGTAAGGGTTACCGGAGCCATGAACCCGGAAAGAGGCATGGCGATAAATTCCACCGGTATGGAGTATCGAGCACAGTCAACCAGATTTTGCGAGGTTGTATCGCTCCATTTCAAAGGTGAGGTTGGGCAGCAGGAGAAAATAGTCAGCGGTTTTTCCTGGAGTGCCTTTTCGGTTCCTCGAACCGCTACCTGAAATTCTTTCATAACCGTAAAGGATTCAGCGGTAAATGCTCCGGTAACCACCGGTTTTTCACAGAAAAGAAGACTCAAGAAGAGCCGGTAACTGTCGGAAATCTTTTCATGGACATCTGCAGGTATCAACGCCGTACTCTGAGAAGCGATATACTCGAGCTGCCCGACAACTTTCAGATGATCGACATAATCCCCGGTCGAGGGCCTGCGAATCTTTTTGGTGTGGTAATCCAAAACATGTAATGCTGCGGAACCGGGTGTGAAATAAACATTGTCCCCGGAAAAATCGTGGGTTTGGTTTCCATGGACATCATAAAGTTTGAATGACCCCGGCGCGGTTTTTACCGCTTTTCCAATAATCTCCTCGGTGAATATCACCTGGGAGCTATCCATATCGACCTTTGCACCGTGGTCCGCCAGCAAGGACAAGACACCTTTGTTATGTATCTCGACACCCAGCGTGCAAAGAATATGGGTCGCTTCGGAAATAATTTTATCCATAAGCTCATCATTCAGAAATTTAATTCTCGGCCTCATAATCCGGCTCCTTACTCTTATTCCGTTGAATATTTCCCATGTAAAAAAATCAATATTAAGTTTGCCTGCCTTTCGTTTTTTACCTTGCTTTATCTCCTCCGGCTTGAATCAGGGGATTTTCTGAGCATGTTTTACTGCAAAATAATCTCTTTTCCAGGAATCTCAAACTTTCTCTTTACTAAATCTTAAAAAAAGGCGGTCTCTACCTCAATTGACTCCAAAGGGTGTGCTGCCGAGCCGGATAACCTGGCAGCCGGTCTATGCGGAACAGAATTTCGACAGACCTTCAGATTCTACTCATTCACTCTGAGAGAGTATCTCTCACCTTTGTTTTTTAACCACAAAGGCACCAAGGGCTCTCCTCTCAGCCCCCTCCCCTCCAGGCACAAAGGCACAAAGTCCCTTCCACACCACCACTTTAGCACTTTGTCACTTTCTTTAAATCTTTTTTGTCTTGGTGGTTGGATTTTTAAATAAAGAATATCATTGACAGCAGCACTGCATTGGACTGATAATGCTTCTTTAGGATAGTAACCCCGGTTAATGCTGAATCAAGTTTGAACTGAAAACCGACAGCTGGTATGTCTTAATAGTATCCTAAAGGGTTGATAGATTTAAAGAAGGAATAATCATGTCACCAAGCATTGACTCAATAGCAAAAGTGATCGATCATTCACTGCTTCACCCCACTTTTACCGATGAACAGCTAAGGGAGGGCTGCAGGTTTGCCGGAAAAAACAAGGTGGCCTCGGTTTCCATAAAACCTTATGCCGTTCGACTGGCCGGGGAAATCCTCGAAGGATCGGGGGTGGCGGTGGGAACGGTGATCGGTTTCCCTCATGGAAACAGCCGCATTGAAATCAAGGTCAAGGAAGCCCGGTTGGCCTGCGCCGAGGGAGCCACCGAGCTGGATGCCGTACTGAATGTGGGAAAGGTGTTGAGTAACGATTGGGATTATATATCTGAGGAAATCGGTTCATTAAATAAAACTGCGGTAGAGAACAACGCTATCTTAAAAGTGATTTTCGAAAACGATTATCTCGAAAACGACGCGGACAAAATCAGGCTTTGCGAGTTATGTAATCTGCATTCAGTGGCCTTTGTCAAAACTTCCACCGGCTATGGATTTGTAAAGCGGAACGATGGAGCTTATGCTTACCGGGGAGCCACGGACCACGATTTAAAATTGATGCGAAAAGTATGCCTGCCCCATATCCAGATAAAAGCTGCGGGCGGGATTCGTTCACTGGATGATGTACTAAGAGTGCTGGAAATAGGGGTTACCAGGGTGGGACTCAGCGCAACCGAAGCCATTCTGGCGGAAGCCGTAAAACGGGGCTACAAGTAGCTCTCAGGGTCCGGCCCCACGGCCCTCCATCCCTTGCGAACACGCTTATGATGCAATGCTGGTCACCTATACCGAATCGCCCGATCTATAACCTTTCAAGGAGTGGTACTTATGAAAAGGAACACCGAGTTTTGGTTGTTTGCGGTTCTGCTTTTTCTCTCAGTGTGTGTTGTGCCGGCCGCCGGTTCTGTCACCGAGCTGCGCAGCCGGGGATACAGTCTGATACCGGCACCTCAGCAGGCTGCACTTGAGAGGCACGACATTCAAATCGATGCTTCCTGGGGCATTGTCTGCGAACCGGGAGAGAACCATATCGCCGCCCGCCGGCTGAGGGAAGCGGCAGCGGAGCTCCAGGGCCTGGAACTCAAAGGCACCGGTCCCGGCAGGATCATCCTGCGCCTGGCCCCGGAGACTGTACGGAAAGTCAAAACCAAAGAATGTACAGAGCAGGCCTATCGAATTATCATCTCCTCCTCTCAGATAGAGGTCACCGGCAATGCAGAGCCGGGCCTTTTCTATGGTGTCCAGAGTTTGCTGCAGTTATTGAAAGCTCGAGCAGGCGGAACCTGGAGCTTGCCGGCAGGAACTATCACCGACTGGCCGACCTTACAGCTACGTTTTATTCACTGGGACACCAAGCACCACCAGAGCAGGATCGAGACGCTCAAACGCTATATCGACTGGGCGGCATTTTTCAAGGTGAATGCTATCGGGTTCGAGATCGAGGACAAGTACGAATACCCCAGGCATCCGGTAATCGGCGCGCCCGGGGCTTTCACCAAGGCCCAGATGCAGGAGCTGACCGCCTATGCCTTGGAGCGCTATATCCAACTCGTACCCCAGGTGCAGTCTCCGGCCCACATGGCTTATGTGTTGAAACATGATGAATTTGCCCACTTGCGTTCCGACGGCAATAACTACCAGGTTTGCATGTGCAATGAAGAGGCGATGCAACTTATTTTAGACATGTACCAGGACATGATTGATGCCACGCCAGGGGTGAAATATTTTCATGTCTCCACGGACGAGGTTTACTTTGCGGGAATCAGCAAAAAATGCCAGAAATCCCGGCCTTTCAACGATGAAAACCGCAGCCAGACCTGGGTGGATTATGTCAACCGGGTGCACCCCTGGCTGGCCGAGCGGGGCCGCAGGATGCTCTGCTGGGTCGAATATCCCCTGCTCCCCGAGCATATCAAGCAGTTGCCCAAAGGATTAATCAATGGAATTCTTAGCGCCGGACGCGGCGATGAATGGAACAATCCGCTGGAAAAAGCAGGGGTCGACCAGCTGGTTTACAGCTCGCTGCAGGGAGAGGAATACTTCTTTCCCAACTACTTTAATTCCAACTTCCTCTACCGCGGGAACCCGGTTACCGGAAGGGTCTATGAACCAAAAGCCACGGTGAACGAACTGCTGGACAGAGGAGTCAAAGCTATCGGCTCTTTCGCAGCAGCCTGGGATGACAGCGGCCTCCATGATGAAGTTTTCTGGCTGGGCTGGACTACCATAACCCAGTATAGCTGGTCTGCCGAATCACCATCAGTCGAACAGAGCGTAGCTGATTTCATGGATGCCTACTATGGGCCGGGTAACCAGGACATGATCGAGATTTACCGCACGCTGATGGAGGGAGCTCGTTTCTACCAGGAATCCTGGGACCGTGTGCCTGCAACCAGCTTGAAACCCACCTATGGCAGCTGGGCCCGCAAAGGGCGTGACACCACCCGGATTGACCTGACACTCGAGCCGCCCCAACTGCCGTTCAGCTATGACATGACTCTGGTGGTAGAAGACAACTTCAGCAGGAAATACGCAGGCTTTCTCGAGCAGGCTCCCCTGATGAACCGCAGGCTGGAAGACCTGATAATGACCTTGCAGGGCAAGCTCGGGTCAGCCTCGCGAAACCGCTATAATCTCGAGGTGCTGATTTCCATAGCAGCTTTCGAGAAGCATTTCTGCGAAATGCTGATAGCACTCGAACAGGTCGAGAAGCTGTTCCTGCAAGCCTCCCAGGCCCTTAGCTCAGAGGAAGAGCAAAAAGTCATTAACCTGCTGAATCGGGCGCACGGCACCGTGGAGGGCATCTTGTCTTCCCGGGCAGTCATGTGGAAAGAGCTGAAAACGACCTGGGAGAAAAGTCGCTTCCCCAAGGGCCGCAGCGTGGGAGGCAGGCACTTTGTTCATATTCTGGATGATCTCAAGGACCACCGTGCAGACCGCAGGCCCGGCCTGGAATACATGCTTGTGCCGCTGGAGAATATCGGATTAGAAGAGTGGAACAGGAAACTTGCCGAGTACACCCGAAGTTTTGCCGAAGGAACGAAATGACCGAGTAAGCCCGGACTTTGGCTGAGAGGGTGAGTTACAGAAGATTTTCACTGATCCCCTTTAGTGGTGTCGGAAGTATCCCCGCCCTTTCGGGCAGCTGGGGAGTAGCTCCGTTCAGGCTCTGCTCCAGGTTTCGCATTTCTTGATCAGCTCGCGGGCCTCATCCTCGGAGTCGCACGTGGTTCCGATGAGCAGCCCGCGGGAAGATATATTGCTCAGCACGGTTTCCACCTCGCTTTGGTCCATGCCCTGGAGCACCAGCAGTTTACCTTTTTCCTGGATTCGCCGGTACAAAGGAAACCACTCCGGCGATCCCACCGAGAAATTACCCGCGCCCGGGATCCACTGGATACCGTCCAGCTCACCGATGTCGAGCAGAATCTCCAGGTGCGGTATCTGGCCCGGGCCGTCCATGTGGTAGATCGTATGGTCAAGCCTGCGGCACTGTTCCCGCATGTAAGGCAGGACAAATTCCTCGAACATCTCAGGGCTTATCATCGCCGAGAAATCGCACTGCACGTCACCCCCGCGTCCCGGAAACCAGATGTTCATCCAGTTCGAGCTGCCCTCCATCCCCTGCTGGAGGATGCCGGTTAATTCATCGTAGCAGGCCAGCCAGATATCGTTGACCAGGCTGCAGGCTTTCTTGACTTGTTCCGGGTGGTCGATCAGATCATACAGCAGTCTCTGGGTGCCCAGCAGGTGGCCCAGCGTATCCTGCACGGAGTTCAGGTCGGTAATCCCGGCGAAAAATTTGCCCCCGGCCCACTCTACCGCCAGTTCTGTCAGCTCTCTGGTTTTCTTCCACCAGTAGTTGTCCGGCTCCAGCCTGAGAGCCAGGACTTCATCCCAGGACAGCTCCTGCGCCGGAGGGCTGAACCAGATGGTATCCCGGTCGGCCTGGGGGGTACAGCCGAGGTAAGCCGCGGTGATTCCGGGACCCAGGTTGATCCAGAGGTTGGGAAAAATCTCGCCTCCGAAAAAAGTGTTACGGCAGTATTGTTCGAACTCTTGCCGGGCTGCTTCAGGTCGCTCGCGGTGGTTGAAAGAATTGAGCCAGTCCCATTTGTGCCTGCCGGAGGTGCCCTTGCGGGGGGCGGTTACCTGCAGCACCACCCGGTCGAGGATTTCTCCCTCCCACCAGGCGCGCATCCTTTCCCTGGCCTGTTCCCAGTCTTCCTTGTAAATCATGAGGTCGGCTCTTTTAAGTTTGATGTTCCCACGGGCAAGGTCCCGGCTGAATCAAGATAAAGATAATCCGAATCATCGATAAAAACGGGCTTTGCCCGATCCTATGCAGGGCGCACCCGTGAGTGCGCCTTGTTTAGAAAAAAAGGTTTGCACCCCAGGGGCAGACACATGATTCTGCCCCTGGGGGCGGTGGGGAAATTTGCAAGTCAAAAAATGGCGTTTCAATGGATCAGGCGATGCGGAAAGTCTTTTTAACGTACTCCATGTTGTACCGGGTGTCCGAGACCAGATCGTTGGGGGCACTGGTTTCGAGCACGTACCAGCCCTTGTAGCCGACCTTGTAGAGCAGCTCGGCGACCTCCGTCCATTTAAACCCTTGCACGCATTGGTCGGCCATCAACTCCTTGCCGTTCTTGACATGCACCTGGTGGATGTTGTCTTTGAGCAGCGGGATGTCTTTGATGGGGTCGTGGCCGTAATACTTGCAGTTGAATGGATCTAAGTAAACCTGGATGGCTGGCGATCCCACCGCGTCAATGATGCGCAGGTGGTCCTCGCCGGAGAGCGAGCACTCCATGGAGATCACCACACCGAGCTTTTCGGCCCTGGGGGCGAGCTCCTTGAATGAGTTAATCATCCTTTTGGCCTGGGTTTCATCGGACATGTCCGGGGCTCTGTCGCGGAAAAACGGCAGCAGGATGTTATTGGTACCCACGTTGTGGGCCACCTCGATAGCGTCCGCAACCCGCATTACCCCCATAGGTTCCTGCTTGAACGGCGATCCGGGACCCAGGTCGCCGATAGCCAGCGAGCAGATCTGCACCCCGTAGTCAAGCGCAGTTTTGCGATACTCCGCCTGCAGTTTCGGGCATCTCAGGTGGGGGCTGCCGTCCTCGGGATAAAGAATGCTCACCTGTATTCCATCCAGGCCGATTTTACTCGCCAGCTTCACTTTTTCGGTCAACCCGCGCTGACCCAGGTTCCAGTCGGTCATGCCGATACGCATGGGCTGCTGTTCTAAATCCACTTCCGCCTGCTGGGACCGGGCTTCGGAAGCCCCTACTGCGGCCCCGGCCACTGCGGCCGCCGAGGCGGTCAGGAAATCTCTCCTGGTTACTTTCATGGCTTTACCTCCGGTATAGATGAAAAAAAGAATTCAGGAGTCAGGAGTCAGAAGTCAGGAGTTTATAAAAGCACAGAAGGAAAAAATTGTAGGGGCACAGCCGGGTGTGGCTCGTAAGCGAATGCGTAACGAGCGGATCGGATGCCGTGCCCGTTGACATGGAAAACTATGGATTTTCATGCTTCGTTGTGTCCGAGCAAGCAGACATGAAGGTTAATGAAAACAGGTCTTCCTATATGCCGTTATACCGGCTCTCCAGATGGATCGCGCACTTCAGCCGCGGATTAGACGAACCGGCGCGCCCTCGACGAGCAGCTCATCCCAGGTGACCACCCGCCGCTCATAGATCGCCTTACGTCCCAGCATGGCGGTAAGAGCGGCCGTGCGCCCTGTTTCAGCATCCACCAGGGGTCGACTGCCCTGTCGGATACAATCAAAAAATCCTTTGACAGATTCGTAGGTAGTATTGACTTCTTCGGCGGTTATCTCCTCGGGCGGCGTCTCTTTACCGCGCCAGTAGATTTTATTCGGCCCGGACAGCGGGGCGTCGATTGAGGCTTTCTCCGCGTAGGCGTTGACAATCCGGCCACCCAGCTCATAGGGGGCGTACTTGGTCATGGAAAATATGGCGTGTCGTCCTCCGGGGTACTCCATGGTCAGGCCGTAGTGGTCGCAGGTGTTGCAGCCCTCGGGTTCGAAAATCACGTTCTGCCCGCCCAGACCGGCAATTCGGACCGGGTGGTCGTTCATCAGCCAGTTGATTACGTCGAGCTCGTGCACGGACTGCTCGAGAATCTGATCCCCGGATTCCTCGATGGTCCAGAGCCATCTCATCTTGCCCCTGGAACCCGGACCATCCCAGTTTGCATATCGCTGGCAGCGGATGAATCCGATCTTGCCGAATTCCCCCTTGTGCAGCCGCTCCATCAGGCGGTGGTACTGCGGAAGGAAGCGAAGTTGCTGGCCCACTTGCAGGATCCCTTTGGCGGTCCGGGAGCGCTCGAGTACGGCATCCAGGTCGTGTACCGTGATGCACATCGGTTTCTCGGCATAGCAGTGCCTGCCGGAATCCAGCGCATCGATGATCATGGCTTTGTGAAGAAACGGCGGGGTAGCCACAAACACTGCCTCGAGGTCGGGCTGTTCGAGAAGTTTCTGGTAGTAGGTGTAAGTTTTCGGCTTGGAGTCGCCGGCCAGGGCCAGCGCTTTGTCCAGCGCTTCCTGGTTGATATCGCAGAGTGCGACAACTTTCACGCCCGGAACTTTGAGGGCATTCTCCATTAAATACCGGCCCCGGCCGCCCGTACCGATGACGCCGCAGGTAATCACCTTCCCCGCTTTTTGGGCCAAGAGATTGCCGGTCAAACCCAGAACAACCGGGACACTGGCTGCGGCGACACCCTGGTGCAGGAAATCGCGACGAGATACCGCGGAGTTTTTTTCCATGTTCTGACCTCCCTCGATAAAACGGTTGGCAAAACCTAAAGAAATATTCCGGCCGGTACAAAGAAATATCTTTTACCTGGAATCTAAGCCGTAAGCTTTATTTTGCCAAGCCAAAACAGTTTCAGTTTGACATGGCTAACAAAGTTATCACCTCCAGAGCGGGAAATTCGTTGCCATTTACTGCCATTTTCAACTTTTGGGTATAGGCTAAAAAAAAATATTCCCATAAAAGAAAAATTTAGTTACATTATACATAGATAAAAATTATATTTCCTCGAATGTAAACCTTTTTTCCCGAAGTAACTACTTTAACAACGAGGGAGTCATGCGAGACCTACTGACGCCACGCGAGCTTGCAAAACTTTGCGGAGTTTCTCCGGATACTGTCCGTTCATGGTGTTTTCGTAAACAGATAAACTTCGCCACCACCCCCGGCGGGCACAAACGTTTCCGCCGACAGGATGTTCTGGAGTTCCTCAAGGCACGGGGTTTTCCCCTGCCCCAAACCGGCAAGCTCTCTCCCATCCGTATACTTGTAGTCGATGATGACGAGGCTTTTCGCAACAGTCTGGTAGGCGCCCTGCAAAAAGAGATCACCTTCAATGTCAAAGAGGCGGCGGACGGCTACGATGCCGGCAGGATGGTCGGGGAATTCGAACCCGACGTGCTGATTCTCGACCTGGTGATGCCAGGAATCGATGGTTTCAAAGTATGCCGGGACATAAGAACGAGTGACAAGGCCGATCAGATAAGGATTATTGTAGTAACCGGTTTTCCGGATGAAGATATGTTCCAGAGGGCCCGTGAGGCCGGTGCAGACGAATGCGTGGCCAAGCCGGTCGAGGTGGAGCGACTGATAGAGCTGATTCGCGGTGAATACAAGGGTTCCGGCAAACGCAAAACTCGCGGACGCAAAATCGGACGAAGGCAAGTTTCCTGAAACCCTCTGCAGTAGAGAGACTTTTTTCTTATTACCGGTTGGCTCCCTCTCAGGCCGGCGCGGGCGGCAAATTGCCATCGAGATTCAGGGTCGTAATCCATACGCTGAACCTCCCGCCGAGC
Source organism: uncultured Gemmatimonadales bacterium (assembly GCA_964609635.1). GTDB lineage: Bacteria > Gemmatimonadota > Glassbacteria > GWA2-58-10 > GWA2-58-10 > JAFGTO01. The sequence continues at coordinate 7,928 of CAZSTM010000017.1, read as the reverse complement.
TTTCCCCTCTGGAACAGGCGGGCCCTCAGAGCCCGGCCTTGCCCCTGGAGGGAAGCCGAAATAATCCTGCCATGAATACTACTGCAGTTAAATGTATCAGCAACTCTCCTATTTTTCTTACCTTTACCAAATCAGTTTCCTGTCGATGGAATCGGCTTAAATACCGGATACCGGCGGAAAGTTCTCTCGATAAACTCGAGAGAACTTTCGAGCTATTCCATGACAAACAGTTATACCAAACGATCATGGACAACAGCCGACACCTGGTTGAAGAAAATTTCTCCCGGCAAAAAGGAATGGAAATACCGGAGAGGATAATGCAGAGGCAAGTTCAAGCAGATAATCCCCGGACGAGAAATGCTCAGCGCCGGAAGCATGTCAACTGGAATTACTTGTCTTCCAGCGTTTTTCCTTGGAAACTACGAGGCTAGTGAAAAACTGAGAACTAGAAAAACAGCTGAAATTGTAGTGAACTAGGAGCCTATACCATGACTGAAAGCAAACCGACCTACCAGGAACTGGAAAAAAAGATCAGAGAGCTTGAGAGGAAAGCGAAACAGGGGAAAACAGCCGAGAATCGCTTGAAAAAGCTGGAAAAGCAATATGAGAAATTGGTGGATGAGCGAAACAAAAAGGCTAAAATGATTTCCGTTCTCCGCTCCTCGATTACCATGCCGGAGCTTTATCTGGACCAGAAATGGAATATCGTAGGATATTCCGGTGATTTCCCTTTTCTGACTAGAAAGGTAGAGCAGTTCGCTAAGAAAAGAAAAAATCTCAGAGAGTTTCTTAACAAGGGTGATTTTGACCGGTTACTTCAATTTCAAAAAACGACCGAGCTTTTAAAAGAATTGCCCTACGATCAAGGAAAGAAGTGGCGGTTGAGGTACAAAGGACCGAATTCTGCCGAGAAGATCGGGAAAAACTGGATCGAATATGAATTTTCAGGGGAAAATAAATGGCAAATAATCAAAGACAGGGGAAAACAGAAGATAATCCACCAGCCCCACATTAGTGATCTAAAGGACTGCTATTTAATGACTGCGGAAGAATTCGGAGGCTCCGATGAGGATGTCAAGATAATTTATAGAGTAAAGACGTCCAAAAAACCGGAGTATATCCGGGATCTTTCGCTGGTCATCTCTGGAGGTTCGGGCTTGGAAGAGACGCTTCCCGATCTGGTCGGTTACACTATATGCAGCGGCTCGAACTTCAATTCCCAGGCAAGAATTCAGAGACAAATCAACGATATCACCACCGCTGCGGAAACCTTGGAGCCGGACACGGAATACCAGATAACAGTGGAAAGGACAGGGGGAAGAATACGCAGAGTCTTAAAAAACTTGGAGACTCAAAAAGATGCTGAACCTCTGGAGATGATCGATAAAAATGCTGTTTACGACCGCCAGAATCATATTGGCTTCACGACCTATTGCGGCGAAGTCGAGATTTACGATATAGAAATCTATACCCGTAAATCACAATTCTCCATAGACAGTTTCAAAATACCCTTTGATGTCATAGTCGGGATAAGAGACAAGAACCTCTTAGACAGGATTTATAAGCTGAGACTGGGAAAAGATGCAACAACCAGAAGGGTTCTTAACACGCTGTTGTTCGAGGACATCACCGAACAAGGTAAGATGAAGGAGGAGCTGGAGAAAGAAAGAGCCACTCTGAGCAACATCATCAGTCTGAACCCTTACAGCATTTCAATATACGATGCCGAAGGACATTATGAGAGAGGAAACCAAGCTTACCTGGACCTTTTCAAGGCATCTCCGCCGCCGGACTACTCCCTTTTCAACGATCCTATCCTCGCCAAGGAAGGATACTCTGAAGAAGTCCTTAAGCTAAAAGATGGGGAAGTCGTAGAGATTCCCGAATTATGGTATAATCCCAAACTTGTTAAACCGGAGCTGCCGGACAGATCCGTGCTGGTGCGCGGATTGGCTTTCCCTGTTTTGGATAACGAGGGCAAGGTCGAACACATAGTGGCTGTGCATGAGAACATCACCGAGCAAAATAGAGTGGAAGAAGCCCTGCGGCTAAGCGAGGAGAAATATCGTACTTTGATCGAAAATACAAATGATATCGTTTATCAAATGGATCCGGAAGGCTTTTTTACTTACATCAGTCCCCAGATCAAACGTTATGGATATAAGCCCGAAGAAATCATTTCGAGCTCTTTCACAGATTTTCTCTTACCCGAGGACAGGGGAAAAATCGTTAGCGACTTCCAGAAAACTCTGGAGAGCGAAGAGGAATTTCCAACTCAATTTAAAATTAAAGATAAAAAAGGTGGCATTCACTGGGTTGAAGAGTATAGCAAAGTGCTGCGGGATGAAGCCGGAAGGGTTTGCGGGCTGGCCGGCACTTTGAGAGACATCACCGAGCGCAAGCAGGCTGAGGAAGCATTAAGGGAGAGCGAGGCACAAAAACAAGCTCTTCTTGATGGTTCACCAGACATGATAGTGCAAATTGACACAAATATGAGAATTGTCTGGGCAAATAAATCCGCCCTGAATATATATCCTGATGCAGTGGGTCAGATTTGTCATAAGGCTTTTGTAAACACAGATGAACCCTGTTCAAACTGCCCAAGTAAAAAGTGCATGGATACAGGACAAATCCAAATGGTAGAAACTTACCAATCCGCCGAAAAAGATATTGGGAGTGGAAGCTATTGGGAAGATATTGGAGTGCCTTTAAAAGATAGTGATGGTAAAATTGTAGGCGCTATTGAGATTGCCAGGAACATCACCGAGCGCAAGCAGGCTGAGGAGGACCTGCGCCAGAGCGAGGAGACCGCCAGGGCGATCCTGAACGCCCCTACCCAGTCAGTATTACTGCTTGATTCCGAAAGAGTCATCCTGGACCTGAATGAACCGGCGGCGCAGCTTCTGGGGAAAAGCTCTGATGAACTTATCGGCAAGTGTTATGACGATCTACTCCCGCCTGCAACGGCCGAAAGTATAAAGGAATATTGTGAGAAGGTCATTCAATCAAGCATGCCGGTCCGATTCGAAGACGAGAGGGAAGTGATCCTGCTTGATACCCCAGCCTTTGCAGCTTTCTTCGATAACACGATCTATCCGGTTTTCAATGCAAAAGGGAAAGTGTTCCGATTCGCGGTTTTCAGCCATGACATCACCACGCGCAAGAAAGCGGAGGAAGCCCTGCGAGTGAGCGAGGAGAAATATCGTGCGCTGATCGAAAATACCAATGATGTCGTTTATCAAGTAGATCGGGACGGCGTTTTTACTTACATCAGTCCCCAGGTCAAAAGTTATGGATATAATCCCGAAGAAATGATATCGAGATCTGCCGCAGATTTCATTTTACCCGAGGACACGGAAAAAACATTTGGCGATTTTCAAAAAACCATGGAGACCGGAGCGGAATTTCCCACTCAATTCAGAATTGTAGATAATAAAGGTGGTATTCACTGGATTGAAGAGTATGGCAAGGTGCTGCGGGATGAAGCCGGAAGGATTTACGGACTGACCGGTGCTTTAAGAGACATCACCGAGCGCAAGCAGGCGGAAGAGGAATTGAAGAAATACCGCGACCATCTCGAGGAAATGATGTCCGAGCGCACCGCGGAATTAACCAGGACCAACCAAAAACTGCAACAGGAGATCGCCGAGCGAAAACGGGTAGAGGATGCTTTGCGCCAGAGCGAACGGGAAAAGGCGTTGATTCTCGATACCATGTCCGAGCAATTGATATATCAAGACAAGGAAATGAAGATCTTATGGACCAACAGGGCAGCATGCGAACCGGTAAGTAAAGTGCCCGAGGAACTGGCGGGACATTATTGTTACGAGATGTGGCATAATAGGAGTGAACCTTGTCCGGACTGTCCGGTGAAGAGAGTAGGGGAAACCGGCGAATCCCAGGAAGGCGAGATTACCACTTTTGATGGGAGAATACTGTTTGTTCGAGCCTATCCTGTGAAAGATGAAAAAGGGGATATCGTGGGTACTCTTGAGGTGACGGGAGACATCACCGAGCGCAAGCAGGCCGAGGAGGAACTGCGCAAATCCGAAGAGAAGTATCGCGATCTGGTGGAAAACATTAACGATGTGCTTATGGTTATCGACACCAAAGGAGTGATAACTTATATCAGTCCGTTGATAGAGTCGCTTAGCGGATACTATACCTCGGAAATCATCAGTAAAACTTTCAAGGAGTTCGTTTATCCCGAAGACCTGCCGGAAGTAAAAAAGAGATTCCAAAAAGTTCTCAAAGGTATTATCGAACCAATCGAGTTTCGTCTGGTGGACAGATCCGGTGATCTGTTATGGGTCTACATTTCCGGCCGTCCGATTTATAAGAATGATCGTATAGTCGGTTTCCAGGGAACGATGACCGATATCACCGAGCGCAAAAAAGCAGAAGAAGCATTGCGGGAGAGCGAGGAGCGGTTCAGGAGAATCTTCGAAAACATCAGGGACATGTATTATCGGGCCGATCTTGAAGGGAAGCTGACCATGGTAAATCCCCTCGGAGTGAGAATGATGGGCTACGATGGTCCCGAAGAAGTGATTGGGAAAGATATTGCCGAGGAGTTTTACCATCGCCCTGAAGATAGAACGGCTGTCATGGAGGAGCTTGAAAAGCATGGCGAAATAAAAAACCGGGAAATAATTATTAAACGTAAAGACGGGACACCGGCTATTTTGGAAGTCAGCTCTCACTTAGTTTACGATGAGACAGGGAAGCCTATTGCAATAGAAGGGTTAGCCCGGGATATCACCGAGCGCAAGCGGGCCGAGGAGGCGCTCCGTGAGAGCGAAGAACGATATCGTGACCTGATCGAGGGCACTTTTGACATGGTTCAAAGCGTCAGGCCGGACGGCAGTTTTTTCTTTGTCAACAAGTCATGGATGGAGGCACTGGGATATAATGAGGAGGAGCTTGCAGACATTACTCTATTTGACATCATCCATCCGGAATATTTATCTCACTGTAAAAAGATTTTTTCAAAGATTATTGCCGGAAAATATATAAGGAATATAGAGGCCGCCTTTGTCACCAAGGATGGCTGGGAGATTTTAGTAGAAGGCAATGCTACGCCGCGCTACCTGGGCGGCGAGGTGGTAGGGACTCAGGCTTTCTTTCGCGACGTCACCGAGCGCAAGCAGGCGGAGATCGAGCTGCGCAAGGCACGGGACGAGCTGGAAACCAGGGTGATCGAGCGCACCGCCGCCCTTCGCAAATCGGAAAGTCAACTCCAGGAACGCTTGAATGAACTCACCTGCCTTTTCAAAATCCGGCAGGAGTTCGACAAGGGCCATCCCCTGGAAAATACTCTCATCCGCTGCACGGAGCATATCCGTCAGGGTCTGAACGCGCCGGAAAGAAAAGGGGTGGCGATAACTCTAGACGACCGGCACATGGTCTTCGACATGAAATTCATGCCCTCGGACAACTGTCTGAGAATCCCCCTGGTCATAAGCGGCAGACGGCGGGGCAGTCTCCATGTTTATTGCTATGCTTCCGACAGCAAGTACCAGCCTTTCGAACAGGATCTGGCCAAAGAGGCGGGAGCTACTTTATCCTCTTTTATCCAGAACCGCGAGCTGCAGGCGCAGCTCGTGCAGACAGAAAAGCTGGCCGCTACCGGCCGGGTCGCCGCCGGAGTGGCGCACGAGATAAACAACCCGCTCGGCGCGATCAGAAACTCGCTCTATATCCTCAAAGACGTCATCCAGGCCGATCATGACGACTACTCCTATGTCGAACTTATTGAGGCGGAAATCGACCGGATGGCAGGTATCATTGCGCAGCTCTACGACCTTTACAAGCCCACCTCCCGGAAAACACAACCGGTCAAGCTCAATAACGTGGTGGACAACGTGCTGAAAATGATGCAGGCTAAAATCCACCGGGGAAAAGTCAATGTCCACGACCGCCTGGATCGCTCAATACCCAGGCTGAATACCTCAGTGGACCAGCTCACCCAGGTGCTCTACAATCTAATCGACAACTCCCTGCAGGCAATGCCCGATGGAGGCTTCCTGACAATTACCAGCGAGATGTCCTCCGGCAGGACTGAGCTGTCTATCACTGATACGGGCAAGGGTATTCCGGATGATGTAGTGCCACATATTTTCGAACCTTTCTTTACCACCAAAGGGATGAACGATATCCCCGGCGAGGGCATGGGAATGGGTCTTTCACTTTCGCGCTCGATCATGGAGAGTCTGGGAGGAGGAATTTCTGTACGCACCGCCCTGGGGAAAGGAACGACTTTCATCCTGGACTTTCCCGCCGAATAAAACCCTTGAGAAAATCCCTGATTGAAGGCGGATTTACGGTAACCGATAACCAGTCTCGCGGCTTTCAAGAGTCGGAAGATTGAATGTCCAGAAAAATTCTCCTCCCGGCAGTCATACTGCTCAGTTTCGGCTTGAGTTTTATCGGCAAACAATTACTCCCCGGTCCTGATCGGCGAGGGTTTTACGAAGCCGGCCCGGAGACCCCGGCTTGCAAGCGCATCGTTTCCATGGCTCCGAGTCTCACCGAGGTGCTTTTTGCGCTCGGCCTGGGGGAGGCGGTGGTCGGAGTGACCAGGTACTGCGACTATCCCCCCGAGGCCAAAACCAAATCTCCGGTCGGCGGCTTTCTCGATCCCAACTACGAAGCCATTCTGAGCCTGGTGCCGGACCTGGTAGTGCTCTTGCAAGAGCAGGGCGAAGCGGAGAAATACCTGGCGGAAATGGGCCTGAGCACTCTCACGCTCAATCACAGCAGTGTAACGGGGATCATAAACTCCATTGCAGCCATCGGTGAAGCCTGCGGCGCCGCCGATAAGGCGCGGCACCTGGTAAACGATCTCGAGGCCAGAATCGCTCGGGTGCGCGCCAAAACCGCCGAGCTGCCGCGGGCCAGGGTCATGGTCGCGGTAGGCCGGAATTTGAATGAAACCTCGCTGGGTAATATTTATATTTCCGGTCGTGACGGTTTTTACGATCAATTGCTCGAACTGGCCGGCGGAACCAATGTCTATCGCCGGCGCACTATCGCCCTGCCGGCAATCTCCGCAGAGGGCATCCAGAATCTCAACCCGCAGGTTATTATCGACATCGCCCCTGCTGTCGGGCAAGCGGTACGGCAGGCTGGAAACCCGATTCGAGCCTGGGAGTTCGCCGCCGGGGTGGATGCGGTAAAGAACCACAGAGTATATATTTTCGGCGAGAGCTATGGTGTGCGGCCCGGACCGCGTTTCATACTCCTGCTCGAACAGATGGCCCGGGTTTTACACCCGGACCTTGATTGGGATTGACCATGCACCAACCGGCAGTCGAAGTAGAAAACTTTTCTTTCGCCTTTGGGAACAAGCAGATTCTCAACCGGGTTTCGCTGAAAGTGGCGGCCGGGGATTACCTGTCGATTATCGGTCCCAACGGTGCGGGTAAGACCACCCTGATCAGGTGCCTGAACCGGATTTTAAGCGGGGGTCGGGGCAGCATAAGAATCAAGGGGAAGCCACTGGAGCTCTACAGTCAGAAGGAGCTCGCCAGGGCTGTCAGTTATGTGCCCCAGGCCGATGGACGTCAGCTGCCGTTCACCACCGAGGAGTTTGTCACCATGGGCCGCTACCCTTACTTAAGCCCGTTTTCCTCGGTCAGCCGCGAGGACCGTAAGCTTGTGCGCCGGGTAATGGAGCTTACCGCCACGGACCAATTGGCAGAAAGAACCCTGGACAGCCTGAGCGGCGGAGAACGTCAGAAAGTTTTTATCGCCGCCGCGGTTGCCCAGGGAGCCGAGATTGTTCTGCTGGATGAGCCCACCACCTTTCTCGACTACAGGCACCAGGTCGAGATCAGACGGCTGTTGAAAGAGCTCAACCGCGATCACTCAGCCACGATTATAGCCGTGACCCATGACCTCAACAGCGCCGTACTCTCCGGCAACCG
>CAZSTM010000016.1:0-19390 GCA_964609635.1 uncultured Gemmatimonadales bacterium | reverse complement strand
GCCGGGGGAGACTCGAACCACATCTCCGATCTTGCCCAACCGTTCAATATCAGAACGCAGGATAACTTCCATTTTTCCTCCTCCAAAAGGATCGAGACTTTCCGCTCACGCTAAGTAACTACTCAATCAATGTTTTCACTATCACTTTATAACTTTGTACGGTTGGCGCGTAAAGCCGAGCAAGTGTGTTTTCCCGGCAGCGCCTTATTTTCTTTCGACTTCCAGGCGGTTTTCTATTTCCCGGCCGGGGTGTTTTTTTTTCGAAAGTCGATCCAGGTATCCAGCAGCCCGAAAGACAGATGTATCAGGCACAAGGGTGGAAAGCAGATTGCGACCACCAGCAGTTTCAAGAGCAGTCCTCCGCCGTGAATGGCGATAAAATGAAACATAACCGCCACGCCGCGTAACAGGTAGAGCACCGCCATAACATAAAGGGTATTGGCCGCTACGCGGCCCACCCAGCCCTGATGTGAAAGCAGCAGGAGTATCAGGGACAGGATTACCAGCCAGACCCAGTTGTCCTCGAACCTGTAGTAGCGGAACTGGCTGCATCCGAGGTAAAGCGGAGCCTCGAACTCCCCGGTGAACCGGAAGAAAAGGAGCGCCACGAAAATTGCGGCGATCATCATCAGGATATGCTGTCCGGGCAGCAGCCAGACCATCAGTCTGGCGCTGGTTTGAAGATTTTCCAGGGTTTCCGGGTCGAGTTCCCGGTTCCGGCTCATGGCTTCCTGCATAAAGCGCTGGGTGTCGCTTTCGATCCCGTGCCAGAGTTCGGGACCGACAGCCAGCAGTAGAATTACGATCGAAAACACCGAGACCAGGCAGCCGACCAGGGCCATGGAAGTAATCGAGGAGAACAGGTTTCTTCGCAAGAGCCAAACCAAGGAGGCCGAGGCCGCCAAAGCGAAGATGCTCTGCAGCGCGAACCATTGGGCGAATACCAGGGTCAGTAACAGAGCCAGGACCAGGGCCGCCTTGCGAACCGCGGGCCGGGTGTCGAAGTTGAAAAACAACAGCCCCAGCATTATGCCCACCGACACCGCCACAAAAGGTTCGATCAACAGAATGGCTGCCAGAACGGCCGGAGGCAGCCACCTGGTACGCAGTCTGGCTTTTTCCATGGCGTATCAGAGTTTGTAAAAAAGCCTTCATAACTTTTTTACATTACGGTTTGCATGAAATCATTTGGTGCAAACCTCTCAAATTGCTTGATAAGAAATCTGCGCAATTTATCGATATATCCATAGCACACCGGGTGGCAGGGGAAACAAGCCGCCCGCCACCGTATTCGCCGAAGCGAAAGTTGTCAATGATACATTTCCTGCGGCGCCCTTCGAGTGCCGTCTCAGCTGCGGTACTCTCTACCCACGTAAGGCAGCAGAGCCAGGTAACGGGCTCGTTTGACAGCTATCGACAGTTGCCGCTGATGCCTGGCGCAGGCACCGCTGGTCCGCCGGGGAATTATCTTGCCCCGCTCGGTGGTAAATCTGGATAACAGCTTTTCATCCTTATAATCGATGCTGGGAATCTTGTTTTCGCAAAAGTAACAGACTCTTCTGCGATTTTCCATGCCCAGACCCAGACTCCGAAAGCCCCTCGAAGCCATAAGCAATCGCTCCTGACAGGTTAAATAAGTAAATAGTGAATAAAAGACAACCGGATAAAGTCCCTCAGCCGCAGATCCTAAGCCGACCGTAAATTGGAAGAGCCCGACCAAAAGCTTCAGGCCGGCTCACCGGGAGGCTAATCCTTCTTTTTCTCAGTTGCTTCCTCAGCCGCCTCTTCTTTGATGTTGTCGGTCGAGACATGGAGCACGGTGAGGCTGCGCAGAACCTGCTCATCCAGCTTAAGCCGGCGTTCGAGTTCGCTGATCACCGTGGGCTTGGCAGTGAAACGCACTACACGGTAGAAACCGTTATCCTTTTTCTTGATCGGATAAGCCAGCTTCCGTTTGCCCCAGTCCAGTGTCTCGAGGTTTTTGGCTCCCTCGGCTTTGTAGAGTTCGAGCAACTTGTCGAATTTCTCTCCGACTTGGGAATCTTCCAGGGTGGGATCGAGAATGAGCACGCTTTCGTACTTATTCACAGGCATTCTCCCTTCGGTCTGATGATCCCTGTTTTCCAGGGATAGGGGGTTTGTGATACTATCTGGGGAAAAATCGAAACTTTTTGAAGTTATAATATATTTTATCGGCGGCAAAATATCAAGTTTCGTATGATATTAACCAGCCGACCCCGTTATAGACCGCCGATTATCCGATCAGCTAAAAATTTAGATCATCCGGCAACAATTTTGAACAGCGGGCCCAGCACCAGCGAGATCACGCTCATCAGCTTAATCAGGATGTTGAGCGAGGGGCCGGCCGTATCCTTGAAAGGGTCTCCCACCGTATCGCCGACCACGGCGGCTTTGTGGGAAGGGGAGCCCTTGCCCCCGAACGCTCCGCTTTCGATGTATTTCTTGGCGTTGTCCCAGGCCCCGCCGGCATTGGCCATGAAAATGGCCATCAGCACACCGGTAACCGTAACCCCGGCCAGGATACCGCCGAGCATTTTCAGGCTGATGAAGCCGAAAACCACCGGGACCGCCACCGCCAGAAGGCCGGGTGCAACCATGCGTTTGATAGCGGCGGCCGCGGAGATGTCCACGCACTTGGCGTAATCGGCTCGGGCCTCGCCCTCCATCAGGCCCGGGATGTCCTTGAACTGGCGGCGCACTTCCTCGATCATCTCGAAAGCCGCCTTGCCGACCGCGGACATGGCGAAAGAGCTGAACAGGAACGGCATGATCCCGCCGATGAACAATCCGGCCATCACCAGCGGATCGTTGATGTTGAGTTCCTTGAGGTCGGTCACCGTGCGGAAGGCGCTGAAAAGGGCCAGGGCGGTAAGGGCGGCCGAGCCGATGGCGAAACCCTTGCCGATGGCCGCGGTGGTGTTGCCCACGGCATCCAGCTGGTCGGTGCGCCTGCGCACTTCGCTGCCCAGGTGGGACATCTCGACTATCCCGCCGGCGTTGTCGGCTATCGGACCATAGGCATCCACCGCCAACTGGATGCCGGTAGTGGCCAGCATGCCGAACGCCGCTATGGCAATACCATACAGGCCGGCGAAATTGTGGGCCAGGACTACGGCAATCGCCAGTACAGTCACCGGAGCCGCGGTGGAGCGCATTCCCGTAGCGAGCCCGGCGATTATATTGGTCGCCGCCCCGGTCTCACTCTGGGCGGCGATCTTGCGGGCCGGTCCCCGGGATTCCGAGGTGTAATATTCGGTGATCAGGCCGATGGCGGTACCGGCCACCAGGCCGGCAATCATGGCCCAGAAAATGTCGATCGTCCGGTAGGTTGCCTCTCCGAACCCGATGTTGAACTCACCCTCGGGCATGAGCTTAATCACAAAGAAGGAGGCCACCGCCATGCCGATTGCCGCCCCGAAAGTCCCTAGATTCAGGGAGGCCTGCGGGTTTCCACCCTCCCGGGTGCGGACAAAAAAGGTGCCGATGATCGAGACTACTATGCCCACCCCGGCGAGAGCCAGCGGCAACAGTACGAAATCGAGGTGGAAACTGCTGTCCGCCACCATGTGAATGGTGGCCCCGAGAACCATGGACCCCACTATGGCGCCGACATAGGACTCGAAAAGATCTGCGCCCATACCGGCCACGTCCCCCACGTTGTCCCCCACCAGGTCGGCGATCACCGCAGGGTTGCGCGGATCATCCTCCGGGATCCCGGCCTCGACTTTACCCACCAGGTCGGCGCCCACATCGGCCGCCTTGGTGTAGATGCCCCCGCCGACACGAGCAAACAAGGCGATCGAGGAAGCGCCCAGGCTGAAGCCGCTCAATATCGGCAGGACTAGATCGGTCAGTTGTCGTTCATCCGCGTACATCAGGCCCAGGGTGTTTTTATAGATGATAAAAAGCACGCTCAGGCCTATCACTCCCAGCCCGACCACCGACATGCCCATCACCGAGCCTCCCCCGAACGCCGTGTTGAGCGCTCCGGACAGGCCCTCCCGGGCGGCGTTGGCCGTACGCATGTTGGCGGCGGTGGCCACGCGCATGCCGAAAAATCCCGCCAGTCCGCTGCACAAAGCCCCGACCACGAAAGAGACCGCAACCAGGGCCTGCAGGGGCTGCTCTGTCATACCGTAACCTAAAACCAGCAGCACGGCGACAGCCAGCACGAAAACAGAAAGGACCTTGTACTCACGCGCCAGAAAAGCCATCGCGCCTTCGCGGATAGCCTGGCCGATGGCTACCATCTTTTCTTCACCCGGGTCGAGCTTATTAACACCGATGGCTTTGATAAAGGCGAACAACAGGGCCAGCAAGCCGGTGATCGGGATCAGGTAAAAGGTTTCCATTGACATAGGAGTTATCTCCCGGTTGGAAATTGTAAAAAAGGCTGTAAAGGAAATTCACCTTTTTGCAAAAGTCTTCAGAATGAGTCGGTTGACAAAATCCTTGGGGACGGGTTTGAAAAAGTGGCGGTTCTCCAGTAGAGTGTTGAAAAAAGTCTTCCTGGCTTTTTTCAATACGCTTCTAGGGATTAAAACGGCTCATCGCCGGTTCGATTCCCTCGGAAAGATATACTTTCACCGCCTCGAAAGCGTCGGGAAAGCGCTCAAGCACAGCTTCTTCCTCGGCCGGGTCAAAGGGGCTCAGCACGTAGTCGGTAAGCTCCTCCGGCAGCTTTTCCCCTGCCACGCCGAAACGCAGACGGGCACAGGATTCATTTCCCAGGGCTTCCAGCACAGAGGCCATTCCCTTGTGGCCTCCGGCCGAACCGTGGGCACGCAGGCGGATCTTGCCCACCGGCAGTGAGGCGTCATCATAGCAAATCAGTATATTTTCCGGTTTGAAAGGCCGCTCACGCCACAAGAGTGTCAGAGCCCGGCCGCTGCGATTCATGTAGAGAACAGGCTTGACCAGCAAAAGCCTTTTATCCAGGGCCGAGCCCTCGGCAACCAGGCAGGAAGCTTCCTGGAGAAAATCGCTGAAACCCAGTTCATGGGCCAGATAATCAATGAACCAGAAACCTACATTGTGCCGGGTGTTTTCATAGAGCCTGCCGGGATTGCCCAGGCCGACCAGGATCCGAAGATCGGATTCCGAGTTGTTCTCTATCGTTCCTCGCCCTCTTTCTCGCGACCGATCACTTCCGGTTCCTCGACTTCCTCGCCCTCGACCCCCTCTTCCTCTTCAACCGCCTCTTCCTCCTCGACAACCGGCTCCTTGATTACGGTCGGCGGTATGATGCTGACAACCGTGGAGGTCGGGTCTGTCAGCACCTCGAAATCCCCGGTCTCCAGGTCCTCGACATGCACGCTGTGGCCGATTTCAAGCTCGGTTATGTCCACCGCAACATGCTCGGGAATTTTCGAAGGCAGGACTGAAATTTCCAGGTCACGCAGCACGTGCTGGACAAGACCGCCCTGGGTGCGCACCCCCACCGGGGTACCGTGCAGCAATATCGGAACCTCCAGGTGAACCGTGCGGTCTTTGGACAAGCAGTAGAAATCCAGGTGCTGGATCTCAGGTCTGTAAGGGTGTCGTTGAACCTCGCGGATCAGGATTTGGTGGTTCTGTTTGACTTTGCCCGAGATCGAAAGATCGATTATCGTGTTCTCCACGGTAATTTCCTGCAACAGGTGAGATGTCTCCTTGTAGTCCACGGAGACAGGTACGGACTCCTGGCCGGCTCCGTAAACGATCCCGGGAACGCGGCCCGCCTTGCGCAGGCGGCGCATCTCGTTTTTGCCGAAACTCTCACGAGTCTCGGCTTTGAGTGTCTTGTTGACTGCCATAAAAAAACTCCTTGAAGCTTGGAGCTGCCGGAAAGGCAGCGTTCAATCGAAAAGCGAGCTCACCGATTCACCGTTATGGATATGGGAAACGGCTTTGCCCAGCAATTGATTCACGGAGAGCACCTTGAGCTTGGGAAACATCTTGTGCTCGGGGATAAGGACAGAATCGGTGACCGCGATCTCGGTTATGGGCGATTTCTGCACTATTTCCGGAGCTTTACCGGAGAGTATTGCATGGGTGCAGCCCACATGGATCGAGTTCGGCTTCATCTCTGCCAGCGCCTCACAGGCCGCCACCAGGGTTCCGCCGGTGTCGATAATATCATCGACCATGATAACATCCTTGCCGGTGACCTCGCCGACGACACTCATACTGACCGCCACATTAGGACGGGGCCGGCGTTTCTCGATAAAGGCCATCGGAACGTTCAGGCGGCCGGCGAATCCGCGGGACATCTTGGCACCGCCGATATCCGGACAAACGACCACCATATCTTTCAGTTTCAGTGATTTAAAATGCTTGATGAAAATAGGCACCGAGTACAGATGGTCGCTGGGAATGTCGAAAAATGCCTGGATCTGGTGTGCGTGAAGGTCAAGCATCATCACCCGGTCCGCACCGGCCATAGTAATCAGGTTGCTCATCAATTTTGCGCCAATGCAAACCCTGGGCTGATCCTTGCGATCCTGCCTGCCGTAACCGTAATAGGGAATCACCACCGTGATCCGGCTGACGGAAGAACGTCTGAGGGCATCGATTATCAGCAGCAGCTCGACGATGTTCGCGGCCGGCGGATTGGTCGGCTGGATCACGAAAGTGTCGCAACTGCGGATGTTCTCGCAGATCTTGATAAATATTTCGCCGTCGCTGAAACGCCGGATATCGATCGAACACAGTTCTATGCCGAGAAAAGAAGCGATCGACTCGGCCAGTGGACGGTTGGCGGTGCCGGAAATAATCTTTAGCTCGGTTCCTGAGTACATGGCCTTTAGGTCCGTAAAATTAAAAGTAACCTAAACAAACCGGGCCGCTTGCCGGCCCGGAAGGGTTAGCTGGCTGGGGCGGTAGGATTCGAACCTACGAATGCAGGAGCCAAAGTCCTGTGACTTACCACTTGTCGACGCCCCAAAAAATGAAACAACCTTTAAGAGTAAACAAAACCGGAAGGCTTCCGACTTCAAAGTTCTATAAAATAAAGTTTTATCATAAATCTGTCAACTTTTTTGGCTCCCCACAAGCTCCGGATAGTCGGTAAAAACTCCATCCACACCGAGCAGGCGCATTCGCTCGATTTCCTCTGTACAGTTTACAGTGAAAACAAACACCTTGAGCCCTCCGAGATGAGCATCCTCGACAAACCGCCGGGTTGTCGCCTCAAAGCGCTGATGAATGGAATAGGCCCCGAGCTTTTGTGCGGAGCACAAATAATGCGGGGAAACCTTCTCAACGATAAGACCGGTCCTGATTCCCGGTTGAAAGGCCTTGACTTTTTTCAATTCCCGAGGTTTGAAAGATGATACTAAAACCAGCTCATAGGCCCACCCATACCTGGCGATATACTCATCTATCAATGAGACAACAGGAGCGGCAGTACCGGGCCCTTTCAGCTCAACGTTTATTCCGGCCCTCCTCCCTGCCAGGTCGAATACTTCCCGCAGCAGAGGGATACGCTCACCTTTGCCTGCGTCAAGCGACCGCAAGTATTCCAGGGATTGCCGCATGACATTCCCCGTGCCGTCGGTGGTGCGCTCCAGCCTCTCATCATGAATCACCACCAGCTCGCCTTGAACGGCGTATACATCGATCTCGATCCACTGCGCGCCCAGGGAAAGAGCCTTGCGAACTGAGAGCAAGGTGTTCTCCGGCTCGTGTCCGCTGGCTCCCCGGTGGGCGAAACAAATTAATTGGCTCATGCCGGAAACTTCCGAACCTGGCTATTGGTTCACTATAAGTGGAGTAATCCGCAAAAACGGCTGATCGAGGAGCAGTAAGCCTATTCTCTTAATTTATTGGCAGCCTGGAAAAGGGCCGATTGGGGAACACTTTCTCCAAACTCGAACGGGCTGATCACCCTGCTTAAATCATTGCCGAACACACTCACGCGAGCGGTTTTGCCCTCCAGGCGGATAAAGGTTCGCGAGCCGGCGGCAGGCTTGCAGGCTCGAAAGGCAGCCGGAAAGACATCTTTGAGGACAAACATCGCCGGGGAGCCGGATTCACTTTTTTCTTCCGAGAAACCAGCGACTTCCAGGTTCAGCACATCATCGCAAAGGACCGCCGGACGATGCTCGGGCTGTCGGGCCTCGATGTCGATATTGCTGAATCGCAGCCCATCCACATGACGGCAAAAGAAACCATAGGCCGGCAGGGTGCCGAACATGGTGCCTTCCGGGTACTTTTCGGCCAGCTCCGGGATCTGTCTTTCGGCATCCGCCGCCGTGCCTCCTCCCGGAAAGGTTATCCTGATATTGCTCAAGGAGACGTTTTCTATCGGGTGGCCCGGCAGACCGGTAATCGAACAGCCCACCTGGCCCACCTCGGTGGCGATGATATTGCTCAGGACAACGTTGCGGAAAGATCCCATCCCGGGCTTTTCCATCTCTTTCTTGAATGGGCGGGCCCGGTTTCCCAATCGAAGGAATATCGGAACCTTGACATTTTTCATGGAAATATTTGAAATGGTGATATTCTCCAGAGCTCCACCGTCGACCAGTTCCAGCGAAATGCCCGAGGACCCTGTCAAACCGCCGTAGAAGCCTTTCTTTTCGTATTTGGAGTTTATCACACAATTGGTAATGGCGATGTTCTTGAACCCGCCGCTGGATTCGGTGCCCATTTTTATGGCGTTGCAGCGGCTGCCCAGCACACAGTTGGTGATGGTTACATTTTCGGTGGGCCGGTCGGCGGTGCTTTTGAGCGTGAGGGCGTCGTCATCGCTATTGCCGTAACAGTCGGAAATGTGAACGTTGCGGCAGCAGTCGATGTCTATCATATCATTGTTATAGGTGCAATGGTTGTAGACATGTATCCCACGGATGGTGACAAACTCGCACGCCAGATAATGCTGCATCCACATCGGTGAGCTGCGCAGGCGTATGCCCTCGACCAGAATGTGCCGGCAGTTGACAAAGCGGATCACGTAGGGACGGCCCAGATAGCTGCGGTCCGGGTATGCGGCTCCCTGACCGTCGATGGTACCACGGCCTCTAATGGCGATGTCGTGCCGGTCCTCGGCGTAAATCAGGCTCTGGGTTACATAGTTGTCTGTGTAAGAGCGGAATTTTGGCACCATCTCAGGGAAGTCCGCTATCTCGGTGCTGCCCAGGATCACCGAGCCCTCCTCCAGATACAGGGCGACAGAGTTTTTCAGAAAGATCGTTCCACTCAGATATCTGCCGACAGGGAAATAGACGGTCCCCCCACCGGCCCGATGGGCGGCATCGATAGCCTGCTGGATAGCCTGGGTGTCTTTCGCCCGGCCGTCCCCGAGGGCTCCATAGTCTTTTACACTGAAAACCGCCGCCGGGCCGAGAGTTTCAGCCCCGGCTGCCGGGTCGGCTCTGACGGTTAAAATGTCCGCGACTAAACACCCGAACACCGCTAAAAAGGCCGCGATCATGACAGGATAACCGGTTCGCATTTTTTCTCCTTGCATTATTAGTTTGGCTAGTGACAATTTAGCCTGGTAACGAGCGAGTGCGGGCTGGCAGCCTTTTTGCAAGAGCACCGCAGGTAAGGAAAACCGGGGTCGTGAGGAAAGCAAAAAGGATGCCAGCCCGCACCCCCCGGGAACCGAATCAAAGGCCCGGAGCTATAACCTAAACCTCAGCTTGCCGGGTGTCAATCGGCAAAGCGGAAGAAGGTGTCTTTCCGGTTTGATTTCTTAAGCCCGGAGAGTTAAATTTAGCCGTTCGATTGATAGCATATTTAAGCCTGGAGAGTAAAACTTACGCCGGGGATACCCATGAAAGAAAAGATAGTCTTGATAGGAGCGGGAAGTGCGGTTTTCACCTGCGGAATGGTGGCTGACCTGATCCGTATGGGAAGAGAGGCCGAGCTGGCCATGGTGGATATAGACCCCGAGGCACTGGAAGTGGCCGAGCGTCTGGGCCGAAAGATGATCGAAGCCACAAGAGCGCCTGTAGTCTTGAAAGCGTCCACCGACAGAAAACAGGTGCTGGGCGGGGCTACTGCGGTAATCTGCACGGTCGGTGTGGGCGGACGCCGCGCCTGGGAGCAGGATGTATTCATTCCCCGTAAATATGGTATCTACCAGCCGGTAGGCGACACTGTCATGCCTGGGGGCACCTCGAGGGCAATGCGAATGATACCGGCCATGGTAGAGATCGCCCGGGATCTGCTGGAACTGGCGCCGGATGCTCTGTTCTTCAATTATTCCAATCCCATGGGCCCGATCTGCCGAGCCGTGCGAAAGGCAACGGGGGCTCAAGTCGTTGGCCTCTGCCACGGGGTGCGGGAGGTCTCACAATACCTGGCCTCGATCCTGGGAGTAAGCCACGCGGACCTGGAATACACTGCTGTCGGCCTGAACCACCTGACCTGGTTCACCGAAGTGAGGGTTAAGGGAGAGGATGTATCGGGACGGTTGAAAAAGATAGCCGCCGAAAAGCTTTCCTGCATTAACGAACCGGGCAGTCTGGGTGAAAATTTCCTGGAAAGCGGTTCCTGGGAGCCCGGACCGGATGAGCCGGAACCGATAAATCCTTTCAGCTGGGAGCTTCTCCTTAATTTCGGCGCCTTCCCGGCGGCTATGGACCGCCACGTTACCGAGTTTTTCCCCTGGATGTTCTCCGGCGAGGGGAGCTACTACGGCAAGACTTTGGGAACACAATCCTACAGTTTCGAGCGCACCATCGCTGTCGGGGACAGCCAGTTCGAGCGGATGCGCGAGGATGCTTTCTCGCCCGGGTCTCTCGACGAGCGATATTTTGAAAGAATAAGCGGTGAGCACGAACAGGTGATGGAGATTATCGAATCGATCCGCACGGACTCAAGAAAGATATATTCGGCCAACCTGCCTAACCGCGGGCTGGTCTTGAACCTGCCGGCGGAGGCTGTCCTGGAACTCCCCGCGGCGGCGGGTGCCGAGGGCATGGTACCTTTGGCGATGGGTGACTTGCCCTGCGCCCTGGCAGGAATCCTGGCCATGCGACTGGCCTGGGTGGAAACCTGCGTGGAGGCTGCTCTCGAGGGCAGCCGCGAAAAATTCATCCAGGCCCTGGTGCTGGATGGAGCCGTGGAGTCCGTGGAGCAGGCCGCCCGGCTGGGAGATGAACTGCTGGCCGCCCAGGCGGAGCACCTGCCCCGGCTCGGTAAGCGGGGATAGAGGTATTCTGAAATTTCTTTGATCCATAATCCCGGTTCATCGTCACTCGGAGCGGATGCTACCGGGTATTATTTTTTATAACTGAGGGCAACCCCGTCATAACCGGTGGTGAGGATGACAGTATCCAGCTCGGGATGATCCTGGACATGGTCCAGGTAATCCCGCATCGAGGCCGCGAGTTGAACGGCGTTGTGCGCGACAATAACGCCTCCCTTTGGAATGCGGGTGTAAATTATATCAAGGTAGTCCTTGTATTGTTGTTTCGCGGCATCGATAAAAATCATGTCATAGGTTTCGGTAAGCCTCCGAAGGGTTTGTACAGCGTCTCCTTCAATGAGCTGGATCCGGTCGTCAACCCCGGCTTTGCGAAAGTTCTCCAGGGCAAGTTTCACCTTGTCAGGGTCGATTTCCAGCGTGGTCAGTTTCCCGCCGGTTTCCACGAGACCCAGAGCCATCCAGATGGCGGAAACACCATTGGATGTGCCGATTTCGAGCACGTTTTTTGCGCCGGAAATCTTGATTAACATTTGCAGCAGCCTGCCGTCTTGGGGCGGAACGTTCATCATACCTTGTTTTCGACCGGATTGGTGAAGCTCCATCAGGAACCTGTAAACCGGTTTCTCCATCTCATCTGTGGTGAATTGCCGTTGCTGTGCGAGCGCTGCGGATGAGACCAACAGCAACGTAGATAAAAATGATACAAATGTCTTTTTCATCCTGCCTTCCTTTTCTCTGTGTGCAGCGGCAACTATCTTCTGTTCAGAAAGTGTTTCAGCCATTCGACAGCTAACCGCACCGACTCAGGAGTGGGCGAGTGCCCGGTGCGATGGTTGAAATATCCAATATTCCGGGGCTTTTCGAAAAGGCTGTACACCTCTCTGGCGGCGTTGATAAAATACCAGCTCCGGTCGTTATCGGAGTCGTCCCCTCCGATTAACAGGAACGGACGGGGAGCGATTAAACCCAGCAGCTCGTGGTGGTCGGTGGATTTATCCCTGCTGCGAATAAAATCATCGAAATACCAGTAGTCCTCCCAGTTGGAAAAATTCAGCCCGATGCCCAGCTCGGAAGCCACTACTGCGGTAATCCTTTCGTCCGCGGCGGCGGCGTAAAGAGACAGCTTCCCGCCCAGGGAATGGCCGATTATTCCAATGTTTTTATGATCGACTTCCGGCAGTGTATATAAATAATCCACTACTCTCCGGGCATCCCAGACCCATTTGCCCAGCCCTGTAAGCTCGGGATGTCTCAGTTTCAGATTGGAAACGGCTTCAGCATAATTTTCCCCGTAGCTTTCCCCATACCATCTGACAGCCACCGCGATGTATCCCTGCTGTACCATCAGGTAGGCAAAGGACCTGACACTCATCGGCACAAAACTCCTGCCGCCCATATTTTTTCCGGCAGGCGTATCCACATCGTAATAGGGAACGATCACCACGGGAGTGGGGCTGGTTAATGGCTCCGCCGGTATCATCAAGTATATCTTTTCCCAGGAATCGGCTTCCATCCGAAGATACATCAGCTTGCCGGTGTATATTTCCTCCTGGAACGTTTTTATCAATTTTGCATCCGGCTCAGGGTGCGCTTGATCAATTGTACCGAGAAGTCTTGACCATTTTTCTTTGAGCTGTTCCCTTTTTTCCCTCCATTGGGAAACCGATTCAATCCTCCTTCCCCGCGAATCCGTTACCAGTGAAGAAAGCTCTCCAATGGTGTTTTCAAAACCTTCGGGTGTTCGGTTATACGGTTCAAACCATTCCGGGCCGGTGCTTCTGAGATTATTTTCTTTCTTGACAGTACTTCTGCAGACCCTGAAACCGGTAAACCGACTCTTATAGTCCGGTTTCATGGAAGAGCGGTATCCTCTGCGCCAGCTGCCGGTGAGGCTGATAAAAGAACCGCCCCTGAGAACCCGCTCCGGTCCCCAGGAGGGTCCTCGCGGATTTTTCAAGGGGATCGGGACATTTTTTGCCCTGTTATTGAAATCAGTACACCATTCCCAGACATTACCCAACATATCGTACAGCCCGAGCTCATTCGGCGGGTAACCGGCGACTTTTTCGGTTCCGCGATCTTTCAGGGCTTTTTTCAATTCAGGGATGTTTTCCGTATTGGTTGAACCGAGGTTCCCATATTCGTTG
Organism: uncultured Gemmatimonadales bacterium; assembly: GCA_964609635.1. Lineage (GTDB taxonomy): Bacteria > Gemmatimonadota > Glassbacteria > GWA2-58-10 > GWA2-58-10 > JAFGTO01. Next base: position 6,082 of record CAZSTM010000016.1, on the reverse strand, counting down.
ATCGTTTCCGCGGAGTATCCTGAATCGGGGCCGCTGGCGAGGCTCCATTCCGCATCTGTGGGAAGCCGATAACCGTTTCGAGATAAATCGCATTCTCCGGTGGAAAGATGGTAACAGGGCTGCAGGCCCTCCTTTATACTCCTCAGGTTGCAGTAACGGATGGATTCCCACCAGCTCACGTTCTCGACCGGATACTCAGGGCCTTGATGATAAGAGGGATTGTACTGCATTATCTCCAAGAATTCTCTCTGGATTACCTCGGTCTTGGAAATGATGAATTCACTCACCTGCACGTCCACCTCGATGCCAGTTATGCCATCTACAATTCTGTAAGAGGCTGCGGGGATAGTGATAAAGTTATTCTGAGCATTTAAGATACTCATGCTGAAAAAAAGTAAAAACAGGCTGAAAAACCATGCGTACCTCATTTTACCTCCGGATAAAATTTACAGGCCGGCTAAAAAGTACTTTTCCTTATTTATTGTAGATTTCACCTGGTTCGCGGAGATTTTTAACTCTTATCGGGGTTCAATACCGGTCTCCCAGCAAATGAATGTTTCCAATTTTAACCCTATTCAGGCCGGCGCTGCGCGCCGCCTTCAGGCATCTGTCGGCATGGGCGCGGGAGGTGCGCGGCAGGTCGTGCATATAGAACTGAGGATGGAACCCGAGAAGACTGTAGGGGATATCGGGATTAAGCGATGCGATAAAATCAGCTATCTTTCCCACTTCCTGTTCATCCACGTACCCGGGAACCAGGAGGGTCGAGGCTGCCAGTAAAGGCGGGGCCGGTCTTTGGTCGATATGTTTCGCCAGTAGCTTGAAATTAGCTAAAGTCCTTCGATTGGTAACTCCGCAAAGGGCCAGGTGGATTTCCTCGCTCCAGGCCTTGAGGTCGAACTTTATGCATCCTCCGCTTTTCATAGCGATCCCGGCCATCTGTTTCAGATACCTGGCTTTCATGCTGCCGTTGGTTTCCCAACAGATACGCAGCACCTCACCTTTTCTTTTTTTTCTGGCCAGCCGGGAGGCTTTTAGTGAATATCGGACCTGGGGACTCGGGTCTCCGCCGAAATAACAAATGCACGAGGTGCGCTCATCCACGTTGTCCACGATCTCTTCCGGGCCGAATACCCCTTTTTCCAGTGAATTCTCCCGGTAATGCCAGTTTTGACAGAACAGGCAGTTGAAAGAACAGGCATTGAAAAAAACCGCCAGATTCTTATAGCCGTATTCCGGTCCCTCGGTATGGGAAAACCGGGGATAGCCGCAGTCCGTGCCGCCGGGGCAGACCCAGTCGGCCACGCAGTTAGTAGGAAGAGTATCGTAATACCAGGCCAGATTGGCCTTATCCGCCTCCCCCCCCGAGAGCTTATTGCCCTCATTGAGACGAACCCCGCAGTAGCCTCTCTCCCCTTTCGGAATCCGGCAGCGGTTTACACAGACACTGCATTGCACCCCCTTTTCGGCATCGGGCACCCTGGTCGGCAGGCCGAATTTCTCCCTGGTGGCGGCATGCAATTGCTCGAGGTGGGTTTTGACCTCGCCGAAATGAGACCTTATACAATCTGCGCAAACCTCCAGCGGCGAAGAGATCAGAATCGAGTCTTTCCCGCAGCGAAGACACCTGGACATCTTTGACCCCGGACTTTATAAAAAGGCCCTCTCCGGCTTGCCTTCTCAATTGCTTTAAGCTTGAGGCCTTATTCTTTCAAGCAGAACGATACTTTTCTACGGTTTCGGTGACATACTGCATATCATCTGCCGCTTTTTCAGGTGGATCGGTAAGTAAGCTCACTAATATGATTATAATAATCGATCCGATGAAACCTGGAACCATTTCATATAAATTGGTGGAAGCTTTGAAGAAAATAGTCCAGATTATAGATATTAAAAAGCCGCTGCACATACCTGCAACAGCTCCGGCCCTGGTGGTTCTTTTCCAGAACAGGGAAAGGATAACCACCGGACAGAAAGCGCAGCCGATCCCGGACCAGGCAAACAGCACGAACCAGAATATCAGTCTGCTTTCCGATAGTGAAAACCAGAAAGCGGCAATTCCCACAATCACGGTCACCAGTTTGCCCAGGAAAACAATTCGTTTCTGAGTGGCCTCAGGTTTAAGAATTTTTTGATAGACATCCCTGATTACCGCAGAGGAGAGAAGAATCAACAGAGAATCCACGGTCGATATTATAGCCGCCAGGACTATGGCGATAAAAATCCCGGTGACCAGAGCGGGGAACAGCTCCGAGGAAATCGTGGGCATGATCAATTCCTGATCTTCCAGCATGGGGAAAAGCACCCTTCCCGCCATGCCGGAGAGCACCGCTCCGGTATCTATAATCAGAATGAATAAGATGGCCACGTATTTTCCGTAGATTAACTCCTTCTGATCTCTGGCCGCTATAAAACGCACGAATAATTGCGGTGCGCCCATAAATGCCAGCCCTATGCCGAGGAAGCTGACAATGCTTATTATTCCGGCCGTGCTTAAACCGTAAGTTCCGAAAATTTTCAACAGGTCGGGATCGGTCGATCTTAAGGCTGAAATCATACTTTCAAAACCGCCGCAGTGCGCAATGGCGACAATCGGAAGAGCTATAAGGCCTAGAAGCATCAGCAGGCCGTGCATGAAATCTGCGCGTGCTACCGCTTTGAGCCCGCCGATAACCGTATAGAAGAGGATAATGACCAGCCCGATAATCGTTCCTGTCAGGAAATCGACATGTAGAAAGGACTTGAAAGCCTTGCCGGTGGCGGTCAGTTGAGCCGCCACATAGCTAATAACCATGGTAATAAGGATTATCGAGGAAATAATCCGCATGGTATGCCGGCGGTCGTCGAATCTGTCTTCCAGGTAATCGGGCACGGTGATTGATTGATATTTATCCGTATAGACCTTGAATTTCCGCGCCATATATATCCAGCTTATAGCCACGCCCAAAACTTCACCCACTATAACCCAGAGCGCATGAGCGCCTACCGCATATCCCATTCCTGTCAGCCCGAGAAGCAGCCAGCTGCTCTCGCCGGTGGCGTTGGTGCTGAAACTTACGATCCAGTACCTGAGTTTTTTCCCCGCTGCGTAGTAGCCATCGACCGAATCGCTCTCCTGGCGGCTGAATATGCCGATGAGTACCAGCAGGAAAAAATAAAAAGCCATGGTCAGAATTAAGATAAGTCTTTCCATAATCGCGCTCTTTCATATTTAGAATTGTCAATCGAAACGCATAAAGTTAGATTTACCATAATCGAGATGCACCGGTGTCGCCGGAGCCCTGGTATAAACCTGTAAGAAAAACAGCCTGCGATAATCGTAAGCAAGATTAACTTGCCCGAACCGATAAAGCAAAATAAAAGTCCTGCCGCAGGTGAACGGCCCGGGAAAAATGTCGTTTTTCCGCTCAAAAGAACCGAAAGCTTTGTAGCAAAAATAGGCGGCTCCCGTAAGCACTGCAAATGGTTTTAAGATGAACGATCTTCCAATATTGAGAATGGAGCAAATATGCAAATCTTTTCCGGGCGTTTGCGCCCTGGATGAGGTTTCTTTGCAGGCGTATCCCGGCCAGGTGCATATATTACTGGGAGAGAATGGAGCCGGGAAATCCACCCTGATGAAAATTCTAACCGGCGTCTATCCAAAAGATTCCGGGAGAATTCTGCTGCGAGGCCGGCAAATCGACATTGACAGCCCCCGGGAAGCTCTCGATCTGGGCATCAGTATGGTGTATCAGGAACCGAACCTGGCACTGCATCTAAGTGTCGCTGAGAATGTGTTTCTGGGAAGAGAAGTTTTGCGAACGCGGAAACTGGGAATCATAGACCGGCCGGCTTTGAACCGAAATTGTATGAAGATCCTGAAGACTTTAAACCTTTCTTTCTCTCCAAAAACCCTGGTTCGCGACCTCAGCGTGGCTCACCGGCAGATGGTCGAGATTGCCAAAGCGCTGTCCGCCCGGGCAGATATACTCATACTTGATGAGCCGACCGCCTCGCTGACCGAACAGGAAATAAATCAACTGTTTCGGGTTATCCGAGACCTCAAACGACGCGGGATTTCCTTTATTTATATTTCCCATCGCCTGGAGGAGATTTCCGAGATTGGAGACCGGATCACCGTTCTTCGTGACGGCAAGGTGGTGGGGATGGTGCCGGCCTCGACCCCGATGGACCGCTTGATCCGTATGATGGTCGGCCGGGAAGTGGAGGAACTTTTCCCCAGAACAATCGCGCCGAGGGGGAAAGAACTGCTGCGAGTCGAGGGTTTAAGCCGCAAGGACATTCTTCATGACATCTCATTTTCCGCATCCGCCGGTGAGATTGTAGGACTGGGCGGACTGGTGGGTTCGAAACGCACGGAGCTGGCACGGGCTGTCTTCGGAGCGGACCCGCGCGATTCCGGTCGGATTTTTGTCCAGGGCCGGCCTGTGCGCATAAATTCTCCGACGGATGCAATTAAGTCGGGCATTGGGTACCTGAGTGAAGACCGGAAATTGATCAGTCTGGCTCTGTCCCTGTCTATACGAGCCAATATTACCCTGGCAAGCTTAAAAAACTATTGCTTCGGGCCTTTTATTCAACACAAAAAAGAATGCAGCACGGTGGAGGAGTATTTAAAAAGCCTGGCAATAAAAGCGGCCCATCCCGACCGGAGGGTTGAATTCTTAAGCGGGGGGAACCAGCAGAAAGTAGTGGTTGCCCGATGGCTGGCAACCAGGGCGCAGATACTCTTTTTTGATGAGCCTACCACGGGGGTGGATGTAGGCGCAAAAGCAGAAATCTTTCAGCTCATGAACCGGCTGGTAATGCAGGGCGGCACCATTATTTTTATTTCATCATATCTGCCGGAATTGCTGGCTGTCTGTGATAGAATCCTGGTTATGTGCCGCGGCAGGATAACTCGTGAATTGTCCCGGGATAAAGCCACTCAGGAAGAAATTTTGTATTACAGCGCCGTGGGAGCTTGAGAAGGAGAATTTCAGCAGAGCCTTCCAGGTTATGGTTCGGCTGACGGTTTTGATCCCCATGGCTTTGGCTGGGATGGTTCGATAATTTATCGACTCATTATTTTTATCAGGTGGCTTTTTCAGCCTATGGACAAGATTCCTGAAAGCAACCGCACGCTGCAATTTCATTCCCTGGGCAATCTGGCGCGCAGGCTTATCTCATTTATCAGCCTGATGCTGATGGCGCTGATTTTATCCATCCTCTCTCCTTATTTTCTTACCCTCGAAAATATTTTTGCCATCGGCCTTCAGATGTCGGTTATCGCCATCATGGCCATCGGACAGATGATGATTATTATTGCCGCCGGGATTGACTTGTCCGTAGGCTCTATCCTCGCTCTGTCCGGGGTGGTGTGCACCTCTTTGCTGGCCGAGGGGTTCGGTGTTACCACCGCGCTTACGGTGGGGATCGGGGTGGGGGTTTTTTGCGGTATGATAAATGGTATTTTGATTTCAAAGGGGAGGATTCCCCCTTTTATCGCCACCCTGGGCATGATGGGGATGGCCCGGGGAGCGGCGTTGATCATTTCCGGCGGCGCCGGAATACAACTGCTGAATCTCCCTGAATCTTTTATCTTCCTCGGCGGTGGACGGCTTTTTAACGTGGTGCCCGTTCCTGTAATTATCACCATAATCCTGGCTTTTATCGGCCACGGGATTCTAAATTACACTCGAATGGGAAGGTACACTTATGCGATCGGCAGCAATCGGGAAGCGGTAAGGCTTTCCGGGGTCAATATAACTCGCTACCTCACTTTGATTTACACTTTCTGCGGGCTGCTCTGCGGCCTGGCCGGAGTGATTCTCTCATCCAGGCTGCGTTCCGGACAGCCCACCGCAGGCACGGGCTGGGAATTGGATGTTATCGCAGCCTGCGTAATAGGCGGCGCGAGCTTGAGCGGGGGGGAGGGGACAATTCTGGGGGCCATAATCGGAGCTTTGATCATGGGTGTGCTGCGAAACGGGTGCAACCTGCTGGACATCTCGGCATTCTGGCAACAAGTGGCTATCGGCGCTATTATAGTCATTGCTGTCTTTATCGACCAGTACCGTCACGCCCGCTGACCGGTCTG
>CAZSTM010000015.1:0-20097 GCA_964609635.1 uncultured Gemmatimonadales bacterium | reverse complement strand
CCACCTTGTCGCGGTGGTTGGTGACTCCGATGAAAACTTTGCTGTATTTTTCGCTGTAGCCAATCGATCCCCAGGTCGAATGAGCCTCGGGGAAGTCGGGATAATTCACAAAGAGCAGGTTTTTTCTGGTGATCCCGGCACCGTCAAGACTTCCGGCCGCGATTAGTATCACTGCTGCAGATATCAGGTATGTAGCCTTGAATCTTTTCCTCATCTGAAGCTCACTTCCAAGGGAATAACTCAGCGCTTTTAATTGAATAGCGAGCGAATAGTAATAGTCAAAACAACCTTAACAATCGAAGATTCCCGGCAGCTTGCTGCGGGGAGTCTTCGATTTCCGAATTTTTTGTCAACATTGTCAACAAATATAAAAGATTCAGGCAAAAAATCCAAGTAAAGGCAGGAACCTAAAAGGAACGCAGAGATTTCTTACTTATAAAACTGCAAGATATCGGTTCTTTTGACGACCCTTCTGTGGATATTTCGTTTTGGAGGTTCTCTTCCAGACAAAATATTTTAAAAATATTACAATGCCAAGCTACCACCGAAAAACCGCGAACTTGCCCCTGGAGGTCTTCTCGGTGTCGAGGCCGGTAGCCTGCCGGATGCACCGGCGAAGTAACCCCTTCTTACAACTCGATCTATTCAACCCTATGAAATTTCCGTGCAGGCGCTGCGGATCTCTTTCAGACATTCCTGCATGGCCGGGATGGGATCGGAGGGGTCGGATTCGTACTCCAGCGTGAAAGACCCTTTGAATCCGATATTTTTCAGTTTGGTCATCAGTTCGGGCAGGTTGACTCTTCCGCGCCCTACGATTACATCCTCCCAATCCCTGCCGGTTCCATCCCCGCCACCCTCGGGCGGCACCATGTCCTTGAGGTGCATGCCGTGGATTCGGTCGGCGAATTCATCGATTACCGGCATGGGATCGAACCCGGCGCGGTGGAAATGCCCCAGGTCGGGGCAGAGACCGATACGGCTGCTGGTTCCGGCGAGGCCTGCACGGATTTTCTCCGGGGTACCCCAGAGATCATCCCCAGGCCCGTGGTTGTGTATGGCAATCGGTATGCCGTATTCCTCGGTGAGCGCATCCAGCATCGGGATGGCTTCATACTCCGGTCCCGCGCTGATCGAAAGAACCCCCAGGGCCTTGGCGTAATCGAAAATCTTGCGGCATTGGGCCTCATCGTTCTCAAGCCCCAGCACCCCGCAGGCATCGATGGTGATACCCGCATCATGGTACTGTTTAATCCTGGCTCTTAGCTGATCCTCGGGCAGATCAACCGGCATGTGGCCGCCGGGCCAGATTTCCACGTGGGCTAATTTCAGGGCTTTCAGCAGCTCAATTACCTTTTCGGTGGATTTGAACTCGCGGAAACAGTAGCTTTGCACTCCCATGCGGAAACCGCAGTAGGGTTCATCCTCGGCAAAGGAGCCCTTTTTGCCGCATCCATCGGCGAGAATCAGCGAGCCGATAACTCCGCTTCCGGCCGCGAGGAACGATCTTCTTGAGATTAGCTTTTTGTTCCCGGACATGAGTAACCTCCACATGGGTGAGCTTGAAAAAAAGAGAGATTTTTTAAACGATTACGGCCGCCGGCTCTTTCCGGTAGCCAGATTCTGTAGGCTGTCCGCCGGCTCGATATATTCAACGGTCATGTTGTAGAAGCCTTCCGAGTCGCGGGCGACCTTGCCTATGGCCAGCACCTTGAGTCCGAGGTTGTCGAAGACCACCTGGTAGAATTCATTCTTGGTCAGGGTGTACTCGCGACCGTCGTCGCGTTTCAAACCGACCTCGATCACATTGGTGTATTCATCCCAGTCCCAGGGGATGATCAGCGCCTCGACTCTATCGCCGGGCGGCCTGGGCGTTTTTTTAGGCTTGGCGGTGGTATCGACCGCAGCCTTGGCAGTTGGCGCAGGCGCGGTCGAGTCTGCGGCAAGGGCTGCTGTAGTGTCCGCCGCCGCGGTGGAGTCCGGGGCAAGGACGGCAGATGTATCCGCTGCTGCGGTGGAGTCTGCCGCTGGAGCAGTGGAATCCGCCGCCGGGGCGCCCTCCTGTGCCGCCAGCAGCGATAGATTCACCCCCACGGCCAGCACGCTACAGATAATTATGGCTTTACAGCAAGGTTTCACGAGGCTACCCGGTGAGAGCAATACTGGTGTGTCGGGCTTGATAAACTGCACCTAATTTATGGATCGGGCACTCAGGGGACAAGAAAAAAGGATCGGCAACGTTATCTGTATCTTCCCAAAGCGCCGCCGAAGGATTATCTTAGAATCTTACAAACTCTCATGCACGCCGGCGCTGACACAACGAAGCATGAAAATTAGTATTCACAGGCAGATTTACCACAAAGTAACTAAGGCACCAAGAAAGATTATTATTTTTGTCTTTTCAACATAGTTACTCTGTGCCGTGTTGCGCATAAAGTCGCGCAAGTCTGCGGCTGCTACTTTTTGGTTGGGGCCGCCGTGCGGTAATGAGAATTAAGAGATAAATTTACTAACTGAATTGGGCAAAGCAGTGGCGGAAAGCATTCATGCTAAAGCAGAAAGAATAAATAACATTATCTGATTCATCCTGTTATCCTGTCAAATTTTTATGTTCAATGATTGATCCAGTATGGAAAAACGGATAAAAAAATCCTCTTCGCCGCCCGATCTCACCATGCGCGTTCAGTATCTGCGAGGCGTGGGACCGAAACGGGCCGAACAACTGGAGCGCCTGGGAGTGAAAAGGGTGAACGAGCTGTTGTTCCTGCTGCCCCGACGTTACCTGGACGCCACCGGCCCGACACCCCTGGCCGCGATCAACGGGCCGGCCCGCGAGGTTACCGTGGTGGGCAAAGTGGTCTCGGCGCGACTGATGTTCTCACGCGGGAAAAGAATCGGCTTCGAGGCCGTGCTGGATGACGGGACCGGGCGGATACTGTGCTGCTGGTTCGGCCGGGCTTTCCTCCAGGGCAAGGTGAAAAAAGGTCAGCTCTGGCTGGTTTTCGGCGAGGTGAAAATCTTTCGGGAGAAACTGTTCCTCAATCCGGTCGAATACGCCCAACTGGATGAAAATGCCGGGCCGCTTACAGGTACCCGCAAGCTGCTGGGCCATGGCGGCGGCGTGATCCCGATCTACCCCCTGACCGAGGGCCTGAACCAGAACGCCATGCGCAGGATCACCGACAATGTCCTGGCCGCAGCCGGCGCATTGAGAGACCACCTGCCCGAAGCCTTGCGCCGCAATTACAACCTGATGGCCAGGGCGGAAGCAATCCGCGCGGCTCACCGCCCGGAGTCTCTGAGCTTGGCCGGGCTTGCCCGACGCAGCCTGGTGTTCGAGGAGCTGTTCCTGCTGGAGCTGATGCTGCTGGGCCGGAAAATTCATCTGGAGGCCGAAAAGCGCACCAGGCTGTATCAAAAACACAACCACCTGGTCCGCCGCCTGGGAGGGGCACTGCCCTTCGAACTGACAGAAGCTCAGAAACGAGTGCTGAGGCAGATCGATACAGACCTTACGGGCCCGCACCCCATGAACCGGCTGGTGCAGGGCGATGTAGGCAGCGGCAAGACCATTGTAGCGATTTTCTCCTGTCTTCGCACGGTGGAGAACGGTTACCAGGCGGCAATCATGGCTCCCACGGAAGTCCTGGCCGAGCAGCATTTCCGCTCCCTGAAAAAGATGCTGGCCCCTGTGGAGATCGAGCCGGTCTGCCTGCTGGGCAAGATGAGCGCCGCCCGGAAAAGGGAAGCCTCTAAAGCCCTGGCCTCGGGGCAGGCTAAAATCGCAGTGGGCACCCATGCCCTGATCCAGGAGGGCGTGGAGTTCGACAACCTGGCACTGGCGGTGATCGATGAGCAGCACCGTTTCGGGGTAAACCAGCGGCTGGCGTTAAAAGGCAAGGGAACGCACACGGACTGCTTGGTGATGACCGCCACACCGATACCGCGCAGCCTGGCCCTGACTCTCTACGGCGACCTGGATATCTCGGTTATAGATGAAATGCCGGGCGGGCGGAAGCCGATCTCCACCCACGTGGTGCCCGAATCCAAACGGTCGGACATGCAGAGCTTCATCGCCGAGAGGATCGGCCGCAGGGAGCGGGCCTACGTGGTCTGCCCGCGCATAGAGCAGGATGAAAACAGCGAACAGGCGGCCGCCGAACACTGGTTCGAGCGCTACCGTAAAGAGATTTTCCCTTCTTTCAAGGTGGTCATGATCCACGGTCGTCTGCCGCCGAAAGAAAAAGAAGAGGCCATGCGCGCTTTCGAGTCCGGCGCGGCCCAGGTGCTGGTGGGCACCACGGTGATCGAGGTGGGAATCGATGTACCGGAGGCCACGGTGATGGTGATCGAGGGGGCCGAGCGGTTCGGCCTGAGCCAGCTGCACCAGCTGCGGGGCCGTGTGGGAAGAAGTCACCGGCAAAGCTGGTGCCTGCTCATGCCCGGCCCGGAGGCGGGAGCAGAGTCCTTGGAGCGCCTGCGCCTTCTGGAGAAAACCACGGACGGCTTTGAGATCAGCGAGGAGGACCTGCGACTTCGCGGGCCCGGAGACTTTTTCGGAGAACGTCAGAGCGGACTGCCCGAACTCAAGGTGGCCGACCTGATCTCCGATTACCCGGTTCTGGTCCAGGCGCGAGCCGCGGCGGAAAAATTACTCAAAGCCGACCCTTTCCTGGAAGCCCCGGAGCACGATGATTTAAGAAAAGAACTGGTCCTGCGCTACCACGGCCGGATCGGTTTTCTGCGATCAGGCTGAGCGGCCTGAAAACGGCGCGCGGTGTCCTGGGCCCAACGCCGGGGTTAATCGACACTTGCCTGGAATACCAAATTAAATATATTTCTTATGAAACGGTTCTTATTAACTTTTCCCGGCGTGTGATAGATGAGATTTTTTCCCACTGCCTTGATAGCACTCTTCTTGTTTTTTTCCGGTTCTTCACGGGTGGGAAGGCTCAATGCCCGATCCTACTCCCCCTGGGTGGTCAGCGAGCACGTGGCCGATCTCTCCGGCAACTGGCACTCTTTCATGCAGCATAAGGCTTTCCAAGGCAAGCGCGACCATGACCTGGCCGTGGCTCTCTGGAAGTACCTCTGTTCGAGGGAAACCGGCCTGGTGCACACCGGAAGCTGGGACGAGCCTACCCGCAGCACCGACAAGACCGGAAAACCCGATCCCTGGGGCAACCTGTTCACCTACTGGACGGTCTATGACCCGGTAAAAAACCTCAACTCCTTCGCCATGGGCTACTGCGGCATGCAGAGTACGATCCTGGCCGGCATTTTACGCTGCCTGGGCTATGAGTCCCGAGCGGTCAACATGAACGGCGGCTATTCGCACCAGGTCTGCGAGGTGTTTTACCAGGGAAGCTGGCACTTCCTGGATACCGATGAGCGTGGGGTGGTGCTCACCCCTGGAGGGGAACTGGCCTCCTGGGCCCAGATGGCCGCCCATCCCGAGTGGTGGCTCCATCGCCCTTTCGAGGACGCCCCTCATTTCCCCAACCACCTGGAAAGATTCGGCTCTCTGGTCAAGCAGGGCAAAATCAGGGCGAACGCCTGGAAATACCGCTGGGCCCCGCTGGGCCACACCATGGATTATGTGCTGCGCATGGGCGAGAGTTTCACCCGGTACTGGCGGGCTGACAGCACCCGCTACTACAAGGGCTGGTGGGGCCGCTCGGACCAGACCGGCGAATGGCTGCGGAAAAATGTCGCTGAACACCCGGAGCACATGTTCACTCATAAGCAAACCGGTGAGTACGGCAGCGTCTACGATCGCCCCGGCATGGGGGTCTTCCGCTACCGTCCCAAACTGGGCGCGGGGTGGCAGGACTACCCGGACGGAGTGTATGCGGACTCGAATGTCACCCTGGAGGCCCGGGGGGTCCGCGCCCTTGAAGGCGGAGGGTTTACCGCCTTCAAGGTATATTCTCCATATATAGTTGCGGGACGCAACGGCGCGGACCCCGGAGCGGAGCTCCCTTCCGAGGGTGCGGTGATCCACTGCCGCGGCCGGGGGGCGGTCGGGGTTTATCTCTCCACCGATTTCGGGGACAACTGGCTTAAAGTGGGCTCAGCCGTGGAAGGCAGGATAGATGTAACCGGGAAAGTTTACGGCCGCTGGGGCTACCTGGTACGTTTCGAGCTCGAAGAGGGGGCCTCTCTGGAAGAGCTCGAGCTGACCACCTGGGTGCAGGTGGCCCCGGTCAGCTTGCCTGCGGTACGGGGCAAAACAAGAATGCGTTTTCGCACAGCAGACCGCACCGGAGAAAAAACGGCGGTGCATCCCCTGATCGCCGATTTTTGCGTACCCACAGACAGCCTGGCTCTGCGAGGATGGCTGAAAGTCAAGAACCACCGCCAGTTCGACCTCAAGGACCGCAGCGACGGCGCTTCTACGGTAGTTACACCGCCGAAAGGGAGCGTTCTCAGGTGGCTGACCTTGGGCGGGGATTTCGACAACCGTGCGAAGCCGGAGATCTGGGTCTCCACCACAGGCAAGCGCGAGGACCTGAGGCATTTTGTCACCCTGAACGCCCCCGACTGGTGCGACCACTGGATGAGCCGCCTGGACGAGTTCCTGGGGCCGCCGGATACCATACCCGGCGAACTGCTGGTGGAATACCGAAAGAATGTCAACAACGTGCGCATTTACGCCCACTACGCCGAGCCTGCACGTCCGGTGAAAGACAGCCCGGTCGAGGTGACCCACTGCGTGGGAGGAACTCAGACAAGCCTTACGGTAATTTCCGACACCACTTACACGGTCTTCGGCGAGGGACCCAATGAGTGGATTCGCTTCCGGGTGGCCTCGCAGCCGCAGGAAGGAGGGCAATAGGTAAAAAGACCGCTAAATCTTATTCCTTGACAGATAGTTTCAATCATTCCCGGGGAGGCTTAAATGTATTGTCCACACTGCGGGACCCAAGTTGCGGTAGGCACTGAGCATTGTGTCTCCTGCGGAAAAGAGATTGGAATCATTCTCCCGGACGCCGGTATACAGAGTGCGCCCTCCGCACCTGTAGACACGCCGGAGCAGCAGGCTTATGCCGCAATAATGTCTGAGGCAATGGCCGGCGATATCTACGCGGGTTTCTGGAAAAGGGTCGCGGCGTGCATTATCGATGGATTTGTTACCGGCATCCCCGGGATGATCGTGGTTTATGTGATAATTCTTTCGCTTTTTGGAGCCGGAGTGTCCCCGGAATTGCTAGTACTCGTTTATTTCTTTTTATTCTTATTTGTGGGTGTGGCGCAACTGCTTTATTTTGTCATCCTGGAAAGCTCCGGCAAGCAGGCCACTGTAGGGAAAATAGCCCTGGGAGTAGTGGTGACCGACATGAACGGGGGCAGGATATCTGTCCCAAAGGCCCTGGGCCGGAACCTCGGCAAAATTGTCTCCGGCATGATTATCTACATCGGATTTATCATGGCCGGATTTACCGAAAAAAAACAGGGCCTTCACGACATGATGGCCGGCTGCCTGGTGGTGAATAAAAGTAGTGTTCAGGACGGGCAAATAAGGCCGGTATAGAAAGACTTAAAAAATATAAGGTGTTTTAAATAACATATTATCGGCGGGATGGTATCTATCCTTACCCATCTGGTGGTAGATCATATTTCCTTACGCCAAACTATTAAGCATAATACCAAACTAAATAGAAAAATTTCCAGTTCCGATCAAAGTAGTCACTAATAAATCTCATCCCCCGCGAGGTAACAGTGATTACCGCAATCTTCAGAACCGCCTCCATCTTCCTTGTTTCGATTCTCTGCGCAGCCGCACCCCTTTCAGCTTTTACCGATCTCGACCGCCTGGCCGGCGACCCGCCCACCTACCATGTAGAAAAAATAAAATCAGGCCGGCATGCCTACTCCGTGCGCATGGGCGGCAAAGTGGACGGGGAGATGACCCGCGATCCGGTCGGCTACTGGGCCTACGACCAGTTCTGGGAGCCCAACCTCTACGTGCGCCTGGAAAATGTGGGCTCCGTGCCGGTGGTCAATCCCTGGCTGCGCCGCGCCGACCGGCCGGACACCCGCAGCGTGGCCTCGATCGTGGATTTTGTGGTAAAACCCGGGATGAGCGAGCGCGAAAAGGCGCGCGCCATCTGGGAGTTCGAGATCAAGCAGCGTTTCCACGCCACCACCATGCCCGCTTTCGGCGCCGAGAACGAGCGTAATTACGAAGTCAACGATGTTATCAAGCGGTTCAACTGCTATGGATACACTCTGTGCCAGAACGAGAGCATCATTCTGAGCGACCTCTGGCGGGCCGCCGGCCTGAAAGTACGCCGCGGCCGGCCTAACGGCCACAGCACGGCGGAGGTGTTCTACGACGGCGCCTGGCACTTGCTCGACTCGGATGAGAGCATCATCTGCCTGATGCGCGACAATAGCATTATCGCCGGAGAGGAGGATATAGTCGCGGACCACGACCTGATGAAACGTACCCACACCTACGGACCTCTTCACGATGAGAACCACAGAAGGGATGAGACCTCGGCGGCGCTCCACTATTACGAGGGCGAACGCAAAGGGGAACACCGCAGTTTCACCAGCCACACCATGGATTTTACCCTCAGGCCTGGCGAGTCTATCACCTGGGCCTGGGAGCGGCAGAACCGCTATCACGGCGATACCAACATGCGCTGGAACAAACGCTGGCGCCTGTTCGCCAACGTGATGAACGGCAGCATGGATTATTCCCCGGACCTGGCAGACCCCTCTAATCTGCAGTACCTCGAGCTGGAAAAAGTCCAGTGCCGCCAACAGGGTACTTTGGGTGCGGGGTTGTATGCCTCTGAGGATTCAGCCTCGGTGACTGTGCCGGTCACCAGCGCCTATCCCATCGTGGGCGGCCATATGGAGGTGGATTTCGGCCGCTGGGACCAGAGCCGTCAAAGGGTTAAAGCCTCCCTTTCTTTTGATGAGGGTGAGAGCTGGACATTCCTCTGGGGCGGCTCTCATACTGATTTCACCCGGATGTATATCGATATCGACAGTCTCTTTCCCCTTGGCAGCCCTGCCCGTTACGCCTATCTGGTGCGTTTCGACCTGGTTAGTGAAATTCCCGGCAAGGAAGTCTGCCTGCGGGGATTCCGCCTCCATTCCACCCTGCAGACCGCCCGGCTGGCCCTGCCCGGAGTGAGCCTGGGCCCCAACCGCTTCATCTACACGGACGAGGGCCCGGCAGGGCGTGAGTTGAAAATCACTCACGCCTGGCGCGAATGCGCAGCGGACGTGGTTCCACGGCCGCCTGCCGGGCCCGCATACCCCCCGAATGGCGGCAAGTCGGACGGCACTCTGATCAGGTTCCAATGGCGGCCTCCCGCCCCAGGCCCGGAGGCCCATGACTACGAGTTCCAGCTCAGCGAGTATAAAGATATACGCCATGTGCTCTCGCCCAATTTCCACGTGCTGGTAAACCGCACCGAACAGAGGGGTACCAGCTCGTACGAGCTGCCCTGCCCGGGACTGCTGAATCCAGACCGCACTTATTACTGGCGGGTGCGTGCAAGAAGCGATCAGGGTGTCTGGGGCCACTGGTCGCAAGTCTTCTCATTTACCGTGGATGCTCCATCCGTACCGGTCGGTCTCACAGCCGGCTTCGACAGGAACAGCCGCAGTGCAGCACTGGCCTGGCGGCCGGGCGAAAGCGGTTCTCCGCCTGCGCGCTACCGGGTCTATGGCAGCACCGAGCGAGGCTTTACCGCCAGCGATACGGCTTACAGTATCGATGCAGGGCTTGCAGGCTTGCAGGACTGCCCTGCGAACCTGCTTTATGAAACCAAAGGTGCGGTTACTTCGTGGGTGGTACCGCCGCAGCTCTGGCGGCCCTACTACCGAGTGGCCGCGGTGGATGGCAAGGGGTGTGAGAGCGGGCCCTCGGCCCAAGCCGAGCTTACCCACCCGCTGATTGCGGACACCGCACTGCCCGAGGCTCGTGCCGGCAGCTACTACCAGGCGAATGTCTCATTAAGCGCCTCGATCGGCCACCTGGTCTCGGCCGATGAGAACGGCAAGGCTTACCAGATGCGCCTGCGCTCCGGCGATAAGCCCCGGTTCGAAATGAAAGACCAGCCGCCGGGCCTGGCTATAAACCGTAAGACAGGCTTGATCGCGGGTTTTTTGACTGTGGATACTGCGGGTGAGTACCAGGTGACTGTCACCGTGAAAGATGCCGACAGGGGAACGAGCGACACCGGCAAGCTTAAACTCGTCGTGGCGGGAAAGTAACAACCGGTATGCCCGCTGCAGAATAGTCAGAACCAGACCAGCATACTGCCGATAAAGAAAATATAGAATGATAATGCTATCAATCCTTCCAGCCTGGTAATTTTTTTATCGTAAACTATGCAGATAAAAAATACTGTTGCCAGGATCATCACCGGCAAGGCGAATGTCACTATGCTTCCCGGGATTATCAGAGTGCCGAACATGGCGGAAATTCCCATGATTGCCAGCGTATTGAATATGTTTGAACCGATTATATTCCCCGCGACAATATCCCCTTTCCCCTTTTTTGCTGCTGAAACGCTTACCGCCAGCTCCGGAAGTGATGTGCCCAGAGCTACCGCGCTCGCTGCTATGATTTCCTTTCCAATGCCCAGTATTCCGGACAGCTCGATTATCGATTCGACAATGTATTTTGCACCGAGGTAGATAGCCAAGGAGCAGACGACCAGAATCATCAAAGCTTTGAAAATAAGCCTCTTTGCCTGTTTTCTATCTTCCTCGATTATCTCATCTCTGATTGACTTTTCATTTAACTTTCTGCGTGCTTTTTCAGCTTTCACGGTGTAAATCATATAGACCAAAATGCAACCGATACACAATAATGCTTCAGGCCGTGTATAAACTCCATTCCAGATCATGGCTGCCAGCATTAATGCCGATCCGAACAGGAAAAACAAATCGAGCTTCATATTTTTCCGCTTGATCAGCAAGGTCTTTCCGAGAATCGCCGGGAATGCTCCTACCAGGAATATGTTTGCGATGTTGGAGCCGACAACGTTGCCTGCCACTATTTCCGAGGAATCTCGTAACACCGCAACGATTGATGAGCCGAGCTCAGGTAATGAAGTGCCTACGGCTACGATGGTAACCCCTACAATAAAAGAAGGAATTCCGGTCAGTAATCCAATTTCTATCGCGGCATCCGTGAAATAGTCGGAAGCCTTGATAAGAATGTATAAGCTGACAACAAATACCGCCGACCAGATGAATATCTCGAGCATATGTCTGTAATCTCTCTTGGTGTAAACACCCAATTCAGAACCGGAAATAAGCGTGTTCCGTAAAACTTCCTCCGGCTTCATCCCGCTCGTCACGCATTCGCGGAAAAGACCGATACCAACCGGCTGCTTTCTGTTTCAAATATATAAGATATAAAGTTATTTTAAAAGCAGCTTGTCTGTTTCGTTCCTCCAGCCACAAAGAGCGGGGGAAAACCTTCGCTTTCCGTTACGCGGCCCTGCCCGTTAACCAGGCCCTTGACCACTGCCGGCACTTCCAGTTTTTCGGGAGGTTGTTCCATACCGCCGGTTTCAGATACGGAAGGTGCCTTTGGAAATTTTTTTGGATTTATCGACAGGTATCATATAGTTTAACATTTCACACGTTCACTCTGAGAGTTAATCTCTCACCTTAAAATATTTCAAATTTTTTGTTTAAGTCTTAACCATAAAAAGAAGGGCAAATTCCTTGGAAGAGTTTCTTAACCGGCTCGACAGCGTGCCTTTTTTGCTGGCTCTGGCCATAGTGGCCCTGCGGATAGTGGATGTCTCGGTCGGCACAGTGCGCATGATCATGGTTATCCGCGGCAGACAAATGTATGCAGCGGTCTTGGGCTTTTTCGAGGTCATGGTCTGGCTGACCGCAATCACCGCTATCCTGAGCCATATTTCAGACTGGATCAATGTAGTGGCCTACGGGGCGGGATTCGCCCTGGGCAATGTGATAGGGATGTTTATCGAGAGTAAAATGGCTGTGGGACAGCAGGCCATCCGTTTCATCTCCCGGGAGCAGGGAGATCGAATAATCCGTACGCTGAGAGCACGGGGCTTCGGAGTGACCGAGGTGGTGGCCTCGGGCCGTGAGGGCCCGGTAGGCCTGGGCTTTGTGATTGTTTCGCGCAAGAAAGTCTCAGAGGTGATGGAGATTATCTCCGGGATCGATCCGACTTCAGTGGTGACCGTTGAGGATGTCCGTCACAGCAACATAGTGGAATACCACCGCATGCTGGGCGGAAAGAAGTGGCGGACCTTTTTTAAAAAGAAGTAAGCCCCTTTTCAGTTTGAGAATCGTTATCACGATTAAAGGCCAAGGTTATATTTACTTTAAAAGAGTGCCTGGGACAAACGGCGGTTTAATTACTTTATTTTAATGAGAGTTTGTGCTTATGGTTTAATGGTTTTTCCAGATTGGGTGTTTAAATCTTTGGAAGGAATTTTGAAGAAACCGGTCGATAGGCTTTATGGGGCAATTCACAGCAGGGGGCGTGATTAACTGGGGGTCTGATAGTAAGCGTATATGCTGATCAGGTCAATCTGCAGGGTGTCCGCCTTGGGCAGCGCGATGTCCCGGCCGTAAACATCCCGGAAGCGAAAATTGTCGCCGTCGAACCAGATGTTGCGCGTATAATAGGTAACTCCCTCCGCCTGGTCCACCACCTGGAAAACCAGCCGGCCCTTACCGATCAAAGGCTGCGGATTAAAAAGGCTCCCGCCGGCGCAGCCGCCGAGCAAAAAAGCTGTCAGGCAGAGGCACACCACGGCGCAGCGTGCCAGAAAACAGGCACCCGGCCTGCGTCGAGAGGTTTTATCGCCGCCTCCCGGTTTGGTGTTCATTGCAGTAGCCCTTAGCCGAAGGGTTTTTTAACGGCGGTGCAAGCTCGCCGAAGGTTTCTCAGGAACGCTCTTGCATTTATGTTTTAATTATCGGCTCGGCAATCAAAAGCTTTTGGAAATAAATAAAGCCTGCACGCGCGGCCGGGTTGATCAGTTAAAATTTCTGACGAATTGAGAGAGGGTTATATTATTTTAGAGGAGCGTTGAAAAAAAGATTTCAAGCGTCCCGGGTTAAAATTTATTGCTTTTCTGGCTGTCAAGGGCATGTGAACGGTCCATTCGGCCCATCCCTGACAGCCTTTATACCCACGACTTTGTTCTTTAATATACTCTTATATATCTTTAAATAAAGATATATTACCAGGTAGGATCGAGCAAGTACAAGGGCTTACGACACTGATCTCCGGGAGGAAAAATGAGTTTCAGCAGAAAAGGAAAAGCCGGAATGAACCGCAGACAGTTCATGGCTGCCGGTGCCGCGGCCGCGGTGGCCGCCACGCTAAAACCCGGGATGGTGGCTGCGGAGGGGGACGGTTTTCACCCGGTTCCGTCTTCGCGGCTGCCTACCAGGGCTTTCGGCAGGACCGGGATCCGGCTTCCGCTTTTGACTTTCGGCTGCGGCAGCCGCTGGATGATGCACGAAGAGGACGCCGGACTGGAGGTTATCGGCCGGGCAATCGACAGCGGGGTAATTTACCTGGACACCGCTCACGATTATGGAAGAGGAAAGAGCGAGGAGCGCATCGGCAGACTGATGCCCGCCCGGCGCAAACAAGTGCTGATTCAGACCAAGATCATGACCCGGGATCCGGACCGGTGGTGGAAGGACCTGGAGCTTTCGCTCAAGCGGATGAATGTCGATTACGTGGATACGCTGCTGCTGCATTCTGTGGGGGATGATGACGACCTGGAATCGCTGGAAGTCTCCGGTGGGCCGGTCGAGCAGCTTTACCAGGCCAGGGAGCAGAAGCTTGCCCGCTGGATCGGTGTTTCGAGCCACACCGACAGCCGGACCCTGGCCAGGTTCCTGAGCCGCCACCGGCTGGATATGGTACAGATGGCTCTCAACGTAGCTACCAATGCCTGCCGCGACCTGGGTTTCGAGGAAACCGCCCTGCCGGTGGCAGTCGAACAGGGACTGGGTATTATCGCCATGAAAGTGATGGGGCAGGACCGGATAGTGGGAGTCTACCCCCAGTTCGACTATGCTAAGTGCCTGCGCTACGCCCTGAGTCTGCCGATTACTACCGCTACGGTCGGTATGCCGAAAGCGGAGCACCTGAGCTTGAACCTGGAAGTGGTACGCCGGTTCAAGCCCTATCCGCCGGAGAAGATGCTGGAGATCAAACGTCAGGCCGCAGGCGAGATCAAGACCTCTTTCCGCTCCTTTATGGCCGGCCACCAGGATGTATGCTGAAACCTAGCCGCCGCGAGTCAACACCAGCAGGGCCGCGGGCTCGAGCCTGCAATCGAAGGTTCCCGCCTCCACCCTCTCCCGGCCGCTCTCTTTTTCGGGGTGATCGAGTACGATCGGTGAGGTACCGGGCAGGCAGTGGTCGATATTTTCGATTACTACGCGCTGAGACTTGCGCCGGTTACGGTTTATCAATACCAAAGCGCTCGGCCCCTTTTCGCCTGCCACCTTGATCAACACGGTTACTTTGCCCGTGTCCCGGTGAGGCGTGAAGGGGTAGGTGGGAGTCTCACGGCAGAAAATCGGCCGCTCGAGCTTGTAGCGGTTGACCCGGGCGATGAAAGCACACAGGTCCACACCGGTGTGTTCCCAGTCCGCAGGCCTGGTGCGCACTACATGGAGTCTTTTCCTGAAACCGAACTCGAAGCCCATGGGGATCATCACCCCGGTGGAAAACACCGCTGCAAAAGCGTATCTCTGGCGCACAGCCTCGAGGTTACCGCGCAGCTCCTGGAAAAGGCGTTCCGTGTCATGGCTTTCCGGAAAGCTGATCGAAGGCGCTAGAGCCCGGCTTTCTTCATACTGATCCAGGCACCAGGGTTCGACAAAATCCCAGTACTTGCTGCTGTTGAAAACGTAGTCGAACCCCGCCTCCGCCAGCTCCACAACCTTATCGATGGTGCAGCCCAGGCTCTCGGCGAAAAACATGGTGGGTCCGAAATCCTTACGCGCCCGGGTAATCAGGAATTCCCAGAGGGCTTTCGGAACCTTGTAGGCGGCGTCGCAGCGGAAACCATCGAATCCCAGTTCCAGGTAGTGCCGGCACACTTTCCACCACCACTCCCAGAGCGCCCGGCGGTCCGCACTCCCGGCGTTATCTATCTCCGCCAGGTCTCCCCAGACGGTTTCCAGCTTGTCACCTTTCCAGACTCCCGGATTTTTCACCCTGCCCTTTTTATCCCGCAGGTACCACTCTGGATGCTCGTTTATCAGCAAGCTGTCGATAGCGGTGTGGTTGATCACCAGGTCGAGCATTACCCTAAGGCCCAGTTGATGGGCTGTGGCGAGCATGTCCTCGAGCTGCTTTTCACCTTTGGCGGATGAGGAGGGCTCTATAAGCGCGGGATTGAGTGAGAAGTAGTCCTTGACCGAGTAAAGGCTGCCCGAGAATCCCGGTTCGCTGACAGGGTTGATGAAAATCCAGTTGAACCCCATTTGGGCGGCGCGCTCGAGATGGGGCTTCCAGCCCGGGAGGGGACCTGCCAGCAGGGGAAACAGGTTGTATATCAGGGCGGGGCTTGCGTCGTTCATTCAATCCTCGGTCGGAAAGGCCGTTTCAGGACAGCGGCGGCAGGTCGACCTTCCCGTGGTCGATCAGCCAGGCCAGGGATTCGCGTATCGCCTCCAGAGAGCTGTAACGCGGGTTGTAGCCCAGCAGTCTCCCGGCTTTTTCTATGGAGCCGCAGGGGCAGTGGTGGATATGATCCCAGGTCACCTCGGCGTCCTGTGGGCTGACAGATTCCCGCCAGCGCTCCCAGGGCAGATAGGATAGTTTTGGCTCACAACCGAACCAGCCGGCCACCGTGCGTGCAAAACCGCGCAAGCTTACGGCCTGGGGCGAGACCACGTTGAAACTCTCGCCTATCGAGGCATTGGGGCCGGCCACGGCGCGCTCGAAAGCCTGGGCCACGTCATCGGCGTGCACGTGGTGCAGGGTGGCCAGGCCGAGGTCCGGCAGGCAGACCGTTTCTTGCTTGCCGAGCTTTTCGAAGATTTTCAGGTCCAGGTTTCCGGTCGGTCCGATCGGCGGCCACCCCGGCCCCACGATGTGGCCCGGATGAAGTATGGTGGCCGGTAGTTTTCCGTCGGCGCTCAGGCGGAGCAGCTCGTACTCGATCTCGGCCTTCCGGCGGCCGTATTCCTCCTCGGCCAGCCGCGGGTGATCCTCGCCGCTCGGGACGAACTCGGTAGGCCCGTAAACCCACATCGTCCCGCAGAATACGAACTGCCTGCATTTGCCGCTCAGAGCCTTCACCAGTTGCGAAAGGCTGTCTTTCTTGAAAAGAATCAGGTCGATAACCACCTCTGCGCCCACTGCGGCCACCGCCTTGCCGAAAGAGCCTTTTTTATCCTCGGCCTCGCGGTCGATGTAGATTCTTTCCACCCGGTTCCATACGGGCTTTCCGCTGTAGGGTTCGCGGTTTCCCCGGTGCATGGCTACCACCTCGTGGCCGGCGGTCAGCAGACGCGGTACCAGGTAAGTGCCGATGTGGCCGGTGGCGCCGATTACCAGAATTTTCATCTGTATTTGCTCCTGTTATGTTTTCAACAAATGAATAAGGCTGAAAAATGATAAGCCTCTGAGCCTTAACGGTCAATCTTTTTGGTAGGGTATGGATGGGAATTACTGTTGTGGATGATTTTTCATCAAAACCATTTGTAGCTACGGCGTGTGCGGCTGCGTTGTCCCTTCTGGAAAAACCGTATCAGCACCAGGCCGGTGATAAAACCGCCGATGTGCGCGTGCCAGGCCACCCCGCCCTGAGTCCCGGCGGGGCTTAGACCGTACATCAACTGGATCAGGAACCAGAAGGCCAGGACCACGATCGCCGGCAGGGTGATCACCCGGATAAAGACGAAAATAATCAACAGGGTATGCACCCGGGCGAAAGGGTGAAGGATCAGGTAGGCTCCCAGCACGCCCGCGATAGCACCGCTGGCCCCGATCATGGGCACGCCCGAAACCGGGTCCGCGGCAGTCTGCGCTGCCGCGGCGGCCAGGCCGCAGATCAGGTAGAAAGCGATGAAACGCACGAACCCCATCGAGTCTTCGACATTGTTGCCGAAAATCCAGAGGTAGAGCATGTTGCCCAGAAGATGCAGCCAGCCGCCGTGCAGGAACATCGAGGTGAAAGCGGAGACCAGAGGATTGTAGAGCGCGGGCGCAAAATAGAGGGGCAGCTTTGTCATGCGGGCGGGCACCGCGCCGAACAGGTGTACCAGAGCGTAATGGCTCTCCTCGGGTAGAGACAACTGGAAAGCGAACACCAGGCAGTTAACCACGATCAAGGTTACCGTAACCACCGGCCTGGTGCGGGTAGGGACATCGGTCTTGAAAGGAATCATCGGGGATCCTCTCCCGCCGGCGGGTTTTCAGCCGCGGGCAGGAAGGCTGTAAAGCGGCTCCCGCCTCCCGGTGAGCTTTCGACCTCGATTGCGCCGCCGTTCTCCTCCACCGTTTTTTTCACTATGGCAAGCCCCAGCCCGGCCCCTTCATCCCTGGTAGTGAAAAAAGGGTTGAAAATCTTTTTCAGGGTCTGCTTATCCATTCCGCAGCCGTTATCCGCCACTTCGACAGCCACCATATTGTCGGAGGCGCTGCGTGCGCTGATAGTGACCCGGCCCCCGGATTCTGCCAGGGCGTCCAGGGCATTGGCAAGCAGGTTCAGGAGCATCCTGGAGGTCTGGTTTCTGTCGGCCCGCACCAAGGGCACACAGGCCGGGATGTCCACCTCGATCCGAGCCCCTCCCGCCTTTGCCTGAGCGCTTACCAGGTCCGCGGCCTGGGCGGCCGCTTCGGCCAGGTCTAGATTCACCGGCTCTGCCGGGGCAGGCCGGGCGTATTCGAGAAAATGGTTGATAATCATCTTGAGGCTGTTCACCTCGCCGATCACCCGTTCCAGGTAGCTGTCGGCTTCACTGCCGGACTGCAGCTCCCGGCGGGCCAGGGAGGCGAAAAGCTCGATGCCTCCCAGGGGGTTGCGGATCTCGTGGGCCACTCCGGAGACCATCAGGCGAAGGTTTTCCTCACGCTCGCCCAGGCGCTCACGCATCCGGTTCAAGGCTTCGGCCAACACTGTCAGCTCGCGTACTTCCCTGGGACCGATGCTGACCGGTCGATCCATTCTGCCGCGGCCGATCCGGTTGGCCTCGGCGACCAGGCGATGCACCGGCCGGGAAACCGTGCGTGCCAGCAGGTAACCGATACCCACAGTAAGCGCCGCCCCTATGATCACGAAAGCGAAGACAGAGCGCCTGAGCCCGGCGATAAGGTTCAAATATGCCGCCCCGGCATCCGCGCCTACCAGTGCCGCCACTTCTCCCCGCTCATCCTTGATGGGAGCGAACCCGGACTTGTACCAGGCCCCGTCCTCGCCGCGGAAGAGCACGCTGGCCGCGGCATTTCCCGCCAGGGCGCTTTCGAACTCGCCCTTCTGAAGAAAGCGCAGCCGGGCGTAGGGCGTACCGATAGGTATGCCCTCCTCGGTGTCGATCAGGCATTTCCCCTGCGGGTCGAAGAGGTAGAGCCTTCTCAGGCCGGTCTGTTCTTTTATGGTCAGCAGGCTGCGCCGGTAGCTGAGGTAGTTGCGCCGGTTTTCATCGCCCGGCTCGAAGGTGGAGAGAAACAGGGGGTTGAATCTGGAAGCGGTGGCCTGGGCAATGGCTGTCAGACGCTCACCAAGCGCGGCATCCAGGCTGCGGCGGGCGGTTTCATAGTAGAAAAGTCCGCTTAAGGCAATCATCGGCACTACAAAGGCCACGAAAGCGACGATGATCCGCGTACGGAGCTTGAAAGTGCGGGGCAAGCCGGCCTCCCTGAAAGGCGCTGATTCGGTTTCGAAGCGTAGTGCAAAACTCGCTTCCAAGAATCACACCGGATGTGACGCCAAATTGCGCTTACCTGTGAGCCAGGCAATTTGAGAGGCTTGCAGGAACCCATTTGGTGCAAGCCATATTAAAGCTGGAGAACATCCGGACTCTTCGCCTGGTTTGAGCATATCCCGTTTAACGGGGGCCGGTGGCGGTTAAAACCGCCTCTAGTTTTCGCTGCAGAGGGGCCGAAAGATAGATGCTGCGGTCGCCCTCGATCAACAGGTTGGCGCACAAACGTAAGGCGTAGCAGTTTTCGCGATATATCCCCGGCTCCAGGGTAAAACCCATTCCGGGCATGATCTCGCGATCGTCATAAGCCAGATAACTGTCGAAACGCACGCCGAAGCTGTGTCCGTAAGGGTTTAGGTTGTTGCCCAGGGGACGCGGCGACAGGTAGGTACGGCCCCCCGGCAGCCTGGCTCGCGCGGCCTGATCCACCTGGTAACCCCGCAGGATTTTGTTTTTCGGGAGGTGATTCTCCAGCATAGCCAGCGCCTCATCCGCGGCGGCGACCAAACTTTCCCAGGGAGCCTGCAGGGAGTCCGGTATTTCCCCGGCCATCAAAAAAGTCCAACCCAGGCGGGCGTACATGCTTTCAGGGTTTTTACGCAAGCGGGCGGAAACCTCCAGGTAGAGCAGGTCGCCATGTGTAATACGTCTGGCGGTCGATTTTTCCGGCAGGTACTTTTCAAACAGGGTGTTTTGCCCCAAGGCCACAGTGGGAGCCGCTGTTTCCTCGAGACCCAGCTTTTTCAACTGTTTGCCGACAAATTTCGCCAGGTCGTAATCGGTCACTTTCTTGTCTTTGCCTATCCTCTCGCCCAGGTAGGCTGAAATCCGGGGCCGGAGTGAATCGAGCCTGGCCGCGGCCTGCTTGTGGGTTTCCACATCCACCGTGCGCCAGCGGGTATTGAAAAAAGACAGAATGGAGCCGCTGGAAATCACCTTAATGCCCATGGATACCAACAGCTCCAGCAAGCCGCCGTCGATGCGGGAAAGCTCCGGTATGTTCAATTGATGGGAGTAATTGAGACAGATCTCTTTGGCGATCGAGCCCAGGTGTCCTTTGATCAGATCCAGCATTTCCGCACGGCTTCGATAGGGCAGGGGGTAGAAGTTAATCCCGCTGAATAAGGCCTCGTCATCGCGGTGATAGATCAGAAACGGTTTTTTAAGAGT
>CAZSTM010000014.1:18143-20208 GCA_964609635.1 uncultured Gemmatimonadales bacterium | reverse complement strand
TGCCTGCAGATGAGGTCCAGGTCTCGGCCCCGGTCGGCGATGGGGACGAGGTCTGGGTGGGAACCAAGCGCGGACTCACCAGAATCAGCCGGGGAAAGGTTGTCCCTCTCGACCGGGGCAGCCGGCGCTCACAGCCTGTCCCGGGTACGGAGCATATTACCGCTCTGCGGCTCGCTGCAGATGGTTCCCTGTGGGCGGCCACTTACGGCCACGGAGTCTGGCGCAACCTGCCCGATGGAACCTGGCATCAGTTCACCATGGAGAACGGTTTGAGCTCCAACGTGGTCTTCGCCATCGCCGAGAACAGTGAGGGATACCTGTTTTTCGGTACCTCCATGGGGCTGAGTGTGTTCGATAATACCTACTGGCGCAGCTATGCAAGTGCGGACGGACTCCCTGCCGGCGCGGTCAAGAACATCCTGCCGGGCAGCCGGGGGCCTCTCTGGCTGGCGGTCGAGGACCACGGCATCATCAGCTTCGACCTGACCCGTTTCGCCGCACCCGAAACATTCATCCGCACCCCCTCGGGTCTCCTGTTAAGCTGCGACACTGAAAAGGGCCTCCTGGTACTCGCTGCCGAAAACCAAAGCCGGGCCCCCGACAGCACGAGCTCTCCCGGTGCGGGCCGGTTTGTCATCGAAGGCTCCTTTTACCGGAGCCCGCCGCATGGCTTGGGCAGGGACACCCTGATGACCGACAACCTTACCCTTGAGTGCCTGGGCCTGACCCCCTGGTGGCCGAGTCCCACCACGGGTTTCCGCTTCTGCTACCGGCTTGATGACGGTCCCTGGAGCGAATACAGCTACCAGAGCGTGATCGGCGTCTATGCTCTGGATCGCGGTTCGCACACGGTCAGCGTGCGGGCCAAGGGTCCGCACCTGAGGGTGGACCCCACTGCTGCGGTTTATAATTTCTATGTTGACGTGCCCAGCATTTTAAGCGACTGGCGCCTTTGGGCCGGTATCACCGGGCTGCTGCTCGCGCTGGCGGCTCTTATCCGTCGCAGACAGATCGCCTGGTATCTGGACCGCCTGCGGTACCGCCATTTCAGACCGATCACACCCAACCCGTTCGATCCTGAGAAACCCACCACCAAAAAAGAACGGTTTTTCGGCCGCGACGAGGCCCTGGAAACCATTGTGGAAAATTTTCAGGGCGAACCAGCCGAAAACATTGCAATCGTCATCCATGGCCGGGAGAAAATAGGGGTTTCGAGCCTGCTGCTCCAGACGGTCGAACGGATCAACTCCCTCGGCGGCACCGCAATCTATGTGGACCTGGCCGGACATTATCTCCCGGACATCCGCTCCCTGCTGTCACTTCTCCACTCCCGGCTTGCGGATACCGACAGCTCCGCACCCGCCACCGGAGATGACCCTGAAGCCACCCCGGACACCCTGCGAAGCCTGCTGGGTGCCAGAGATGAGCAGGTAGCTTTCATTTTCGACAACGCCGAACTGCTGGGCCGCCTGCTGCAGTACGACACCGAGCTCGGCGAAGCGCTGGTCTCGCTCTTTCGCGAGACTGTGCTCAGCGAGCGCGGCGCGAGTTTCCTCTTCGGCCTTCACGACCTCGACACCTTCCGTCGGCAGTGCGATGTCTTCTATAACATGAGCCGGATAATGCACCTGGTCCGGGTCACCGAAGACTCGACCCGGATGATGATCACCGAACCGCTCTCGGAGCGGGCGTGGTTCCAGGACCAGGCTCTTTCGCTGTTGGTACGCCTGAGCCACGGCCAACCCTTCCTGGCGCACCACCTGGGCCTTCAACTGGTGGAGCTGATAAACCGCGAGCGGACCAACCTCTGCACGGTGGAACTGGCCGAGAAGGCGATCAAAGTGCTGGTAGAAAACCCCCCGAACGAAATCCTGGATCGCTGGGAGGAACTTGGTAAAACCGAGAAGCTGCTGTTGAGCGCCTCCCTTTCCACCATCGAATCACTGCAAGCTACCTGCACGCTTGCTGTATCGGACATCACCGGGGTTCTTGGGGCTCACCGCATCGGCCTGCTCGAGGAAGAACTGGCCAAGGCGGCGGCCTCTGTAGCCGATCGGGGTATGGT
>CAZSTM010000014.1:0-18133 GCA_964609635.1 uncultured Gemmatimonadales bacterium | reverse complement strand
CACCTGGAAGGCGCGGGCGACAGGTTTACACTCCAGGACTCCCTTTTCAACAGGTGGGTCGCCGCCAACCAGCCGGTGGAGATTGTCAATGCGCACGAGGAGTACGATTTCGGCGCGGTGGTGCATAAAACCAGTGAGGAATTGAACCGCTCTTTTAACGTCCGGGAACTCGGCGAACAAATGCTCGAATCCCTGAAAGCGGTCCTACGTTTCGGGTGGGGAGCCCTGCTGAGTGTCGGGCCGGTGGAGGAAAACTCGGATTCGGTCTCACTCGAATGCACCGCCTCAACCGGCCTGGAGGCTGAATCCACCAAGCTGCCCGAAGAACTTTCCCGCCCGGAGCTCGAATGCTTAAGCGCATCCTCGGCCGCGGTGATTGTCGGCGAGGCGACCGGCGAACCCGGCCGCTCGACCGTGAAGCTTCCCTTCGAAGACGGTTCGATTGTCATTCCGCTTTTCTCCCGCGGGGGTCTGTCGAGCCTGCTCGTCCTGGGAGTCCGTCAGGGAGGAGAGCGCTACTCGCGCCGGGACCGGCAGCTGCTCGAAACAATCAGCGAGCAGGCCGCGGCGGCAATCGAAAACGCTCGCCTTTACGAGGAGGAGACCGAAAAACAACGGATGAGACAGGAACTGGACACCGCCCGACAGATGCAGATGTCTCTCCTGCCCGAGAGAACACCCGAGATTCCTCACCTCGATTTCGCCGCCTACTTGACCCCGGCCACCGAGGTCGGCGGTGACTATTTCGACTACCGGCTGATCGACGAGGGGCAGTTCATGTTTATCATCGGCGATGTCAGCGGCCACGGGATCAGCGCCAGCACGCTGGTCTCGATGTCCAAAAGCCTCATTTACAACCAGATCAAGGTCAGTTACGAGGTCGAGCAGGTCATGGCCGCGATGAACGACATGGTTCACGGCGCCCTGGCCGAACGCCTGCTGATGACTCTGTGCTACACCATCTTCGACTTGAAAAACCGAAGGTTACGCTACTCCATTGCCGGCCATCCGTTCCCTTACCACTACCAGGCGGGCTCAGGCGAGTTGAAAGAGCTAGACCTTTCAGCCTACCCCCTCGGAGTCACCTCTAAAACCAAATACGCGGTGGCCGAAACCGAATACGCATCCGGGGACGTGCTGGTCTTTTACTCGGACGGCATAGTGGAAGGGGCGAACCCCGAGGGCGAACAACTCGGTTTCCAGCGCTTCGAAGAGATGATCCTCAAAAATAAACACTTGAACGCCAAAGAAATAAGTCGTAATATTATTGAAGAGTTCAGTCAGTTCGCACAAGGGCACCCGCAGGATGACGATATCACTCTGGTGGTCATCAAGGCCAAATGAAAAAGAATATTTCTCGAAACCACAAATCCGGCAACCACGCTCATTCGAGCGCCGGGGAGAACTTCCTGTCTGTTCTGGAGGGCATCCTGCGCAGCCTGGCCCGCTCAAGCAAGGCCGAGCTGGCACTGGTCGAGCTGGCCGGAGAAATTCGCACTCTGATCGGCTGCGAGCGGGTGTTTGCCTACCTTTACCGGCCGGAAGAACACCGGCTGTTCCCGGTCGTCGAGTCCGAGCCCGGGTCACCCGGCCCGCTTGAGCTGCCTGAGGACCTGGCTGCTGTCCCGGAAGAAGACGGTGTCGTGGCAAAGAGCCTGGTAATCGATCTTCAGCGCCTGGCGCCGAACGATCCGTGGCAAAAATTCGCCGGGTCGCTTGGGACAAAGACCGGAGCCCGTCTTGTATTGCCCCTCGGCCTGGGCCCGGACCGTGCTCTGTTCGGCGCCGTGGTGGTCTGCGAAAGGAAAAAACGCGCAAAAAAAGCGGATTACACTCCGGATGAGATCGCGCTTCTGGAGCTTGTCAGCCGGCTGGCCGTCCTGGGTCTAGGACGTTTCAGCTTCGCCCGGACCATGAAACAGTCCAGTTTACAAAC
This sequence comes from uncultured Gemmatimonadales bacterium, assembly GCA_964609635.1. GTDB lineage: Bacteria > Gemmatimonadota > Glassbacteria > GWA2-58-10 > GWA2-58-10 > JAFGTO01. Next base: position 16,197 of record CAZSTM010000014.1, on the reverse strand, counting down.
CAGACTGAAATCTCTGGAGTTGGAGATGCTGCAGGATGTCGGCATTGCGGTGGCCAGCTCTCTCGACCTGGAAGAGCTTACCCGTGAGCTGCTAATACGGGCGGTTTCGGTAATGAATGTAAACCGAGCTCTGATCATGCTCTGCCCCGCGGCGGAAAGCGGAATCGAGCGTGATTCCCAACAGTCCGAGCCTGCGCGAATGCTGCCGGTGGAATCGTTCGGACTGGAGGAGGTCGAGCCCGGGGATCTCGAGCTTTTCGGCGGCTCCGAGCTAATCGTGGAAAACCTGGAAGACCACGCTCACACCATAATCAACGACCCCGACCAGGCTCCGGCCGCCCTGGGCTGCCGTAAATTGATGGCGACCCCCATCCAGTTCAAGGGCGAGCTGCTCGGCGCCATCCTGGTGGGAGACAAGGAAGGCCGTCACGGGAAACATCCCGATTTCAACGAGGACGACCTGGGACTTCTCACAGCTATCGCCAACCAGGCCGGTGCGGCGATTTCCAACGCGAGACTTTACCGCGACGTGCTGGAAATCAAAAATTACAACGAGAACATTCTCCGTTCTATCGCCAACGGGGTAATCACCACCGATACCGAGTGCCGCATAGTAAGCTACAACGACTCGGCAGCCAGGATATTCGGCATCCCCATCGAACAGGCGGAGAAAATGAAGCTGGATCAACTGTTCGCCGAAGCGGGCAATCCGGAGCTCGGGGAACACCTGCGCCAGATATCGAGCCAGGGTCGAACCTACCAGGAAACCAACCTGCGCGCCCGTGCAAAAAGCGGGGAGGAGGTGGTTTTCAACCTCAGTGTGACTCCCCTGGCCGCGGATGAATCCAGCGGACGAACCAGGGGCGCGGTGGTCTCGGTGGAGAACATCTCCGAGGGCGTGCGGGTCAAGGAAATGCTTAAACGATATGTCAACCCCGGTGTGGTGGACATGGCCCTGGATAGCGGACAGGAACTGGTCCTAGGCGGCCAGGAGCGTGAGGTGACAATCCTCTTTGCGGATATACGCGGGTTCACCTCTTTAAGCGAGCAGCGCTCTCCCCAGGAAGTGGTCGATATCCTCAACAGCTTTTTCGACATGATGATCGACGTGGCTTTTCAACACAACGGCACGGTGGATAAAATAGTCGGCGATGAGATTATGGTGCTTTTCGGAGCACCCTTTTCTTTCGAGGACGATTCCAGACGGGCGGTATCCTGTGCCTTGTCCATGCAGGAAGCCCTCTCCGCCCTCAATGAGCAAAGACTGGCCCGGGGGGAAATTAAACTCGAGATAGGAATCGGGATCAACCACGGAAAGGTTATCTCGGGTAACATCGGTTCCACCAAGCAAATGTCTTACACGGTCATCGGGGATGCGGTGAACCTGGCCAGCCGGCTGGTCGACCATGCCGGTCGAGGGCAGATACTGATCACCCGGAGCGTGCGTGACCGACTGGATGGGAAGTTTCCTTGCCGAAAGATAGAGGACAGGCTGAAAGTCAAAGGCAAAAAAGAACTGGTCGAAGTGTTCGAAGTGCTCGATGCTTCCGGAACGAAAGAAGAAAAACATGGTTGAAAAGGAAGATTTCGATAAATCCGAGACCATGACCGTGCCGATGGAGGCCAAGCAGGAACTGCAGGTGGCCCGGAGAGCCGAAGAGCTGGGCCTGAGTCTGGGCTTTGCACGGGATACAGTCGATGAGATGAGACTGGCGATCATCGAAGCGGTCATTAACGCCATCGAGCACAGCAAAAGCGCCGAGCGCAAAATATTTATCACTTTCGGTCTCAGCCGCAAGAAACGCCAGATTACCATTATCATCCAGGATTACGGTACCGGATTCGACCCCGAAGCCGTGGAAACCCCCGATATTGTCAAAAAGATGCGCAAAGGCAGTTATAAAAGGGGCTGGGGTCTTAAGTTGATGCACTCTATGATGGATGAGGTGAAGATACATTCATCGGCCAAAGGCACTCAGGTTACCATGATCAAGCGCGGCTAAAAGGAATTTGACAATTAGTGCGCTTCGATCTACATTTAAATAATCAGAAGTCAGTACCGAAGATTCGCGCGCCAGAGCCTGAGTGTGTCGTGGTGTCGCGCCTATTCACGCGCAAATGTGCCGTGCTTCGCACGGATCTCCGCCATGCTATGCATGGCTTCGGTTCACTTCGTCCCGGTTGTGCACGGATCTGCTCCATGCCGGGCATGGCTCCGGTTCTGCTCGGCTGTGGCTTTGTACCCGATCGTTTACAAACATTTTACCTCCCCCCTTGAACCAGGGAATCGACCGGAGGTTTATTTTCAGAATCCTTTCAGAATCCGGAGCGTACCCAGATGGCTGAAAAATTTGAAGTTACAGTTCGCCGAGAACCTTCCTATGCAGTCATCTACACCGATGGCTACATCAACAACACGGGAGGTGAAAAGATCGCCGAGGAATGCTACAAGCTCCTTGACGATGGTGTGAAAAGGTTGATTCTGAACCTGGCCAAATCGCCTATTGTCAACAGTGTCGGAATCGCAGTGTTGATCGAGCTGATTGAAAGGGTCCGCGAGGACGGTGAAAAGATTGTCTTCTGCAACTGCACCCCCGTAATCGCTAAAACTTTCAAAATCATGGGTCTGACACAATATGCGGAGATTCACAGTGATGAGAAGAGCGCCTTGTCGTCAATCTCTTCCTAGTCCTGCGATATTTGTGCTGAAAAGGACGATCCTGCTTTTATTGCTGCTTCTGCTGACCGGCAGTCCCGGGTCGTTGAGAGCTGTTTTTGATAAAAAGCAGCTCGAGAACAGGTATTATATCAACATTATCGTTATTCTGGACTGTTCGGCCAGCATGAACAAAATCATCGGGCCGGTGCGCAAGGTAGACATCGCCAAAAAAACGGTGGAGACTATTGTCGAGGGTATAGCTGAAGACAACCATGACATGGGTTCGATGAAAGCCGGGCTGCGAATTTTCGGGGCCAAGTTCTTCAAATGGAAACAGAACTGCGATGACACCAGCCTGGAAGTAGGCCTGGGTGAAATCGAGTCGACCAAGGGTCCCATCCTGACTATAGTCAACGGTGTCAGGGCCAAGGGACAGAGCGCGCTCTCGCTTACCATGGACGCGCTCAATCAGGATTTTCCCAACGATGACGATCAGAGCAATTTCATTGTGGTGGTCTCCGACGGGGATGAGTCCTGTGGCGGAAGCCCCTGCGCCGAGGTGAAAAACCTGGTCGAAAGCAACAAGGGTATCTCGGTAAGCACCCTGGGAGTGGAGACCTCTCAGAGTGGATATGAAAACCTCAATTGTATGGCAGAGGCCGGCAACGGCCTGTATTTCGACAGCAAGGACGTGGAAGATTTCGTACTCTTCCTCAAGGAAGCCAATGGAATCATCCAGGACAACCGGCGGACCCTGGCTCTTGAAAGCAGTGGGACGGACAGCTCGATCGCCATGCAGGATGTCACCGCCAATCTGACCGAATACCACATCGACATTTCCACTCCCCTGTATTCCCTGCGGGACGAGCGCCTTCCGGCGGATGACACTCTCAGGCCCACGGATAAGCTCTTTGTGCTCGGTTCCCGGGGACTCTGGATGGAAGTTTTCGCCCCGGAAAGGCAACTCCAAGGCTGGATACTGACTAAAAAAGGCGGTTCGGAATTTTCGGTCACGGTCGCTGAGGACCAAACCCCGCTCTATAAGGACAAAAGCATCTCCAGCCAGGTGCTCAGTTCCATGGATTCCGGAGAACAGCTCACCGTGCTTAAAAAAGAAGGTGAATGGTACGAGGTGCTCAACCAGAGACTCAACCTGCGCGGCTGGGTGATCGCTTTTAACGTGGTCGGTAATTGAGCGGGTCCGGTTCGGACCTCCGCCCGTCATCCGGAAAAAGCCGCTAAACGATCAATCTTTTTCGGTTTAAGGAAAATTATCCAATGCCTAGTATTGAAAAAAAGTTCATCAAGGGTCAGGTTATCATTGCCGAGGGAACCGAGGGCAAATCGCTTTACCTTATCCGTTCCGGGAAAGTGGAAGTTAGCAAACAGGGTAAGGATGGACCGATGCGGCTCGCCACCCTGGGGCCTAACGAAGTTTTCGGGGAAATGAGCCTGATAGACGACCGTTTGTCCAAGCGAACGGCAACCGTACGAGCTCTGGTTGACTCCGAAATAATGATTCTCGACCGCAACGGATTCGATAAATACCTGGAACAGGTTCCACCCGGGGTTTACAACCTGATCAAGCGGCTTTCCCATCGCTTGAGGGAAACCAACGACTTGATATCCAGTATCGGCATGGATGCGAAAAAAATACCCAAAGCCGTAAAAGCCGACGACCAGGCTGGAGAAGGCAGTGCGCTCACCTACGATCAGATGACCGAATCGGTCGAGGCGGCGGTGGACTTGAACCTCCTGCCCAGAAAATTTAAAAAGGGCCAGGTGTTGGTCAAGGAAGGCGCCGAGGCGATGAGTGTTTTCCTGCTCAGGTCGGGTTCGGTGCTGCTCAGCAAAAAGCTGGGTGGAAAGGATGTGGAAATCGACAGGCTGAGCATCAATGAGGCTTTCGGCGAATCAAGCATGTTCGATGAAAACTCCAAGCGGTTCACCTCGGTAACCGCACTGGATGACGGTGAGGCGGTGGTTTTCAGTAAAAAGGACATGGATGAGATGCTGCGCAAGTCGCCCCTGGAGTTGATATTTATCATGGAATGCGTCTGCCGGAAAATGAAACGCAGCGTGCTGCGCACTCTCGAGCTGATAGAAGAGAACCAGGAATTGAAAAACCGCCTGGTAAAACTGAAAAACTCACTGGTCGAAGCTGCCGGCGACATGGTTAAGAAGAGTTAACAGGATAAGCCCTGAAGCCCTCCGCCGGTTGCTCCCGACGAGGGTGTGCGTAAACTGCTCCATAGCGTTTTGCAAAACAATTTTCCTATTGATTTTTTTTCGCAATCCGTCCGTTCAATACGAACGCGCTTTTGATAACCGCTTTTATCCCCGTCAATCAATGGTCGCTGTCCAGGTCTTTCTTCATCTGTCCCGCCCCCGTGTCGAGAACGAATACTCCAGGCAACCTTTTCCTGAGGCTGACCGGCATGTCCAAACGACTGCTTAAACCATCCAGGCTGAAAGCCGGCGATACCATCGGCCTGATCGCTCCGGCAAGTCCACTATTGAGCTTTCAGGATATAGCCCGCGCCGCCCGGGCACTATCAGTCATGGGATTCAAGGTGGCCGAGGGAAAGCACATCCGGCGCAGGTATGGTTTTCTCGCCGGCGAGGACCGCCGGCGCGCCGGCGACATCGAGTCGATGTTCGCCCACCAGGAGATACGCGGTATTTTCGCCCTGCGTGGTGGATATGGGAGCGCCCGCCTTCTGGAATTGCTCGACTGGGAGCTCATCGCCTCCAATCCCAAGGTTCTGCTGGGCCACAGCGACTTGACAGCGCTGCTTACTGCAGTATACCAGCGCACCGGTTTGGTTACTTTCTGGGGCCCTCTGGCAGGATACGACCTGGGCCGCTTGAGCACGCCTTTCAAACTGAAATGGCTGAAAGCGGTAATCTGCGACAGCCGGCCTACCCTGAGACTGCCCCAAGGTCCCCCGGGACGTCACTGGCGGATTATCCGCAAAGCGGACCCTGTGGAAGGCCCCCTGGTAGGCGGCAACTTGAGCCTGCTGTGCAGCCTGATGGGTACGCCTTTCGAGCTGGATACCAACGGAGCACTGTTGTTTCTGGAGGATGTCGACGAGGAACCGTACAGAGTCGACCGCATGCTGGGTCAACTGGCAATGGCCGGCAAGCTAGCTCAAGCGGCGGGGATAGTGGTCGGTAAGTTTGTCAACTGCGACCCGCAGGGCAGGATGCGCCACAGCTTCCGGCTTCACCAGGTTCTCCAGGACCGCCTGGGAGGCTTGAATATCCCGGTGGTCTATGGTGCGGCTATCGGCCACGAAACGGACAAGATAACCCTGCCCATCGGGGTCAGGGCCCGTCTCGATACCGAAAAAGCGGGCCTGACCCTGCTCGAACCGGCAGTCGGCCCGAGCATATAGGGATACCATGTGCCGCGTGCTTAAGGATATTGATAAAAACGCCTTTCCCCAGGCTTATTTCAACCAAGCCGCCGGAAGCAGCGCCGTGGTTTTCTCAGGTATAATCTTCCAGTTTTCGTTTTACCTGTTCATAGCTGAGAGGCTTGATCAGGTAGGAATCGGCGCCGGCTTGGTTGGCCTTGTTGACCAACACACTGGAGTTGAAATCGCAAAAGACCACTACCGGAGTTTGCCTGGTGTCCTCTTTCGTCCTCAACACTTTGAGGACTTCGAGGCCGTTCATTCCCGGCAGTCGCAAATCGAGTAAGATTGCGTGCGGTTTGTTTTCCTCGGCAGCCGCGAGAGCGGCTTTGCCATCGTGCACCACGCTGGTTTTATAGCCCTCCGCGATCAAGCCGCGGCTGATTCTATCGCATAACTGCTTGTCGTCATCGACCAAAAGCACCCGCAAACCTTCCTCCCGCCCGGCGATTTTCCGCTTGGCAAGCTCCAGGTTGCGCTTTACGATTTCCTCACTGTCGTTGGTTACCGCATTCAGCAGGTTTTTGATTTCCGGCTCGTTGTGCCCGATTTCCCCGATAACCCAGGTCCCGCTGGCGCGCATTTTAGGATCAAAACCCAGCAGCATTTCTTCCAGGGTATCCATTACATCCCGATGACCGAAGTTCCAGATAGCCTTAATTGCGTTCGCCCTGACCCGGTTATCCTTATCGAACTTGTATTTCATCAAAATTCCCAGTGCGTTGTGGTGACCGACTTCTTCCAGACACTCGATCACGTTTGCCCGCACCCGCGCATCGGGATCGCCGAGCAATTTCACCAACAGGCCGGTTTCCTCCTGGTCCAGCATGTTCGCGATCAACTTGACCGCAGTGGCCCGCACCCGTTCGTCCGAATCCACGATGATTTCGCCAAGAGTCCGGGCGGTAAAATCCTTATCTTCCTTGATTATAATATCGTAAATCTTTTCCCGGAACTTGGGATCGCCTGCCTCGATTTCCTTAAGGTATGAGTATTTTTTATTCAGTCCCACCACCAGATCGATGAGCTTTTTTTTCTGCTGGATACCCATTTGGCCCGTTTTTTCATCCTCTTTGAGTCCGCGCAAAATTATCTTTATAACCGCACTGCGGGCCAGCTTACGCAGAAAATCGCTGCTGTACTGGGACAGGGGCAGTATCTGAGGCAGGTCGCCGAGTCCGCCGATACAGGCCAGTTCCTTGAGCGGTTTAATCTTGGCCGAATCAGGCAAATTCTTCATTTGCTTGGCCAGCAGGGCGGCTCTCTTCTCGGGGTCACGAATCGCCTCGATGCTTTTCAACACTTCCCGGGGTTGGATCTCTGCACCGGGAGCCTCTTTCTGCGCGGTAGTCTCAGCCTGGTCGCTGTCCTTCTTATCCGTTGATTCCCCAGCCGGCTCTTCCCCGGTATCGCCCATTTCGGCTTTTAACTTGGCATCCAGCTCGTCCATTTGTTCGCGGAATTCCGTCAGCAGTTCCTTGCCCTTCGCCTTCAGCTCGGGTTTACTTAACCCGGAAAGTTCGATAAAGTAGTACAGGCATTCAGACAGGCGATTGAGGTTATCGCCGTAAGCTTCAACAGCCGTATTCTGTTGGTCCATCTTGTTTTCCTGCCCATACTTCACGAGCCGTTGTTCCACGGCTGCAATCCGATCCTCGAGCTGGGAGACATCGGAAAGACGTATGACTAAAAGGTTCATGTCTCCCTCTTCCAGAGTATTGCTGCGTTTGGACACATCTTCCTGGTCGGCGTTATCCTTGTCGAGCTTTCCACGCAACTTCTGGAACAGTTCCTTTCGGTCTTTCTGCTCCTGTGAGAGTCCGCCCCCGGAATCATCCTTGACATTGAGCAGGTTGATCAGCCGGTCGATTTCTGCATAGCTTATGGACTCAAGCCACTTTTTCCGGTTGGTTTTGGCCTCTTTGCTGCCTGAATTGAGGTGAATTATCCGCTTGTAGATCAAAGCCTCGAGGGTCAACTCGAGGGTCAACTCATAGTATTCGCGGAATCTTTCCAGCAGCCCTTTGGCCAAATCCGCATTTTGTCCCTCGGAGTATGCTTCATCGAGCACAAGCTTTATCCCGCTGAGCGGTTCTTGCCCCTGGCTTATCTCGACAAGTTTGCCGGCTAAATGTTCCAGCTTGCAGCAGGCAACAATTTGCTTTTTCAACTCGGCGGTGGTCTTCCCCTTCAAGATCTCATCTTCCAGTGCTGCAGAAAGTGAAGATTTCTTGGTCTTGTCGATTTCAGCACGGGATCGGTTCAGCCGGCAGAATTCATCCAGATGGAAAAAAAATCGCAGCAGAAGTTCGCCTTCCTCGACAAATGCGCGAAAGCGTTCTTTTGTTTTCTCAAGATTTTCCTCTTCGAGTTTATCCTGCTGGCGGGTATGCCGTAGAAATATACCGATCAAAATGTGCTCGAACACCGAAATGTCGCATGCGAATACCCCTTCCAGGGCCTCGAGTTTGGTATTGAAATATTCCTGCTCTATTTCGGTGCGGTCTTCATCTTTCCCCTTTTGGGCAATCCTTTCATTATATTTTTTATCCAATATTGAAAATACGCCGATCAGGGTATCTCCCAGGCTAAACTTCTCGCCGCGCAAATCCGGCTGTTTGCTCAAGAAGCCCTGGATATAGCGTGAATCCTTCTTCAGCTTGTCATAGCGCCCGGTGAAAATAAGAGGAATATCCTCCTTCAGCCGATGCAGCCCATCTTCGAGCCTGGCGCTGCGCATAGTCTCTACACGGCTCTCCAGAAATTTTTTGGCCTCAAGCCCCGGATTTATTTTCAACTTGAATTCCACCTGCAACTCTATCGCTGGAGTTGAATCATTTATCTTACGAATCCCGGTTTCAATCTAATCTTTATCCAATCGGTTATCAAGTACAATTTTCCGGAGCGGTTCTGGGAGGGGATAACAGTAAGATCGTGGTGTCCGCCCACTGATCGACAATTCAAACCGCCCGGGAGGGAAAATCCCTAGGCGCCGCAAGATGTGGTTCAATATTTGCATGGTTTTTAAATAAAAAGATTGACAGCCTGTTTTTCAGGCAGTAAAATAATATTTAAGAAGGATAATCTCTTCCTTGCCGGCGGATCGGTTAATCTATTTCCCGCCGCGGCGGAGTGATAAATTCGGGCGATTTTTTACTCGATCTAGAGTTAACGGATGAAAGTATTGATCGAAAAAAGCATACACCTCTGGCGCAAGCATTTCCATAATGCCCGCGACCCGGTGCGCTCGTATCTGTAACTTCCACCTACCAGGCAACCGACTATCTGGCCGCGGGCGTATCAAGCTCTCGCGGCTTTTGTTTTTTAAAGACCTATGGCGGCGATACCCGACTGTCGCCGATGAGACCCATGTCAGGGGGAGAATAAAGATGCAAACAATTAAACCCGGTAAGAAAGAGTTCCTCGCCATGGCGGCCCCCGGAAAAATAATCTCGGTGGCCATGGAGCTTTATACCGATACCGAAACCCCGATCAGCCTGTTCAAAAAGGTGTGCGAACCCAGCGAGTACGCATTCCTGCTGGAAAGCGTGGAAATGGAAGAAAAAATCGGCCGCTATTCTTTTCTGGGTCTTTCTCCACGGATCACTTTTCAGGCCAGAGGTAATCGAATCGAAGTTTCTACCGATGGGAAAATCGAGCATTTCGATGGAAATCCGGTGGAATTCATCAACCAGTGGATGAACCGCTACACTCCGGAACCGGTGAAAGGCCTGCCCAGGTTTCAGTGCGGGGCGGTGGGCTATTTCTCCTACGACATGGTACGCTATTTCGAGGAAATCCCACAGAGCAAACCCGACCCTCTGGGACTGCCGGACTGCTTTCTGATGATCGCCGACCAGCTGATTGTTTTCGACCATGTCAAGCACACGCTGACCGTTATAGTCAGCGCCTTTCTGGGAAAGGGTGATAATCCGGAAGCCGGCTATGAGCGGGCTTGCGAAAAAATCCGCTGGATTGTCAGGCGTATCGGTGAAATGGTGCTGGTGCCGCAGAACATCTCCGGGCGAGAGCGAGGCGCCGATTTCAAGGCATCCTCGAACACCACCCGGGCACAGTTCGAGAAGATGGTGCGACAGGCCAAGGACTACATCCACCAGGGAGACATCTTCCAGGTGGTGCTCAGCCAGAGGCTCTCCACCGGAATCGGCGGGGATCCGTTCGATATCTACCGGGCGTTGCGCAGGATAAATCCCTCGCCTTACATGTTTTACCTGAAAATGGGCTCCCTCAAGGTGGCAGGCTCCTCGCCGGAGGTGCTGGTGCGCAACGAGAGCGGACTGGTCACCAGCCGGCCCCTGGCCGGGACCCGCCCGCGCGGGGGAGACCCGGAAGAAGACAAAAAGCTGGAAGCCGAGCTCCTGGCCGACCCCAAGGAGCGGGCCGAACATGTAATGCTGGTCGATCTCGGCAGGAACGATCTGGGCAGGATCTGCGATTACGGAACGGTGCGGCTCACCGAACAGATGGCTATCGAGCGCTACTCGCATGTCATGCACATTGTGAGCAATGTGGAAGGGCGGCTTAAAAGCTCGGTCACGCCCCTGGAGGTTCTGGGCGCCTGTTTCCCGGCGGGCACGGTAAGCGGGGCGCCGAAAGTGCGCGCCATGGAGATTATCGACGAGCTGGAGAAGGAAACCCGGGGAATCTACGCCGGCGCGGTGGGCTATATCGATTTCTCCGGCAACCTGGATTTTTGTATCGCTATTCGGACGATAGTTATCAAGAACTCCACAGCCTATGTCCAGGCCGGAGCCGGTATCGTGGCGGATTCCGACCCGCAGTGCGAGTACCAGGAAACTCTCAACAAGGCCCGGGCGCTGCTCAAGGCCATAGAACAATCACAGGAGCCCCTATGATCCTTGTCATTGACAACTATGATTCCTTTACCTATAATCTCGTTCAGTATCTCGGGGAGCTGGGGGCGGACCTGGAAGTCTACCGGAACGACAAGATCACCGTGGACCGGGCAGAGGAACTCCAACCCGGCGGAGTGGTAATCTCACCCGGACCGGGAACGCCGGATGATGCCGGGATCTCTGTGGAGTTGATCCGCCGCCTGGGCGACCGCGTACCGATCCTCGGGGTATGTCTCGGCCACCAGTCGGTGGGCCAGGCCTATGGCGGCAAAGTGGTCGGCGCCCCGACCCTGATGCACGGCAAGACCAGCATGATCCATCATGACGGTGCATCTGTGTTCAGCGGTCTGGCCAACCCTTTCGAGGCCACCCGCTATCATTCTCTGATAGTCGAGAGAAAAACCCTGCCGGACTGCCTGAGGGTGACCGCCGAGACCGAGGACGGGGTGATCATGGGGATCAGGCACCGGGAGCATCCGGTCGAAGGAGTACAGTTTCACCCGGAATCGTTCCTTACCGCGGTGGGCAAAAAACTTCTGGCCAATTTTCTGGAGCTGATTAAATAAAACAATGGACTGCAATGCTCTGAAAAAAAGGCTTGGACCTCCGGGGGCGCGCTGGGTATGTGTTTTCGGCACCTCAGACCCCTCGGACAACCATTCCGTTGACGAGGCCGAACGACTGGGGTCCGCCCTGGCCGCCGCCGGCCACGTGGTGGTCACCGGTGGATACGGGGCCGCCATGGAAGGCGCGAACCGGGGAGCCAGGGCCGCCGGTGGATTCACTGTGGGAGTAACCTGCAGCATTTTCTCCCGCAAGGCCAATCAATATTTAAGCCAAGAGGTAGTGACCCACAGCCTGATCGAGCGCCTGGAAACCCTGCTGCACCTGGGCGACGGTTACGTGGCGGCCAAGGGAGGCACGGGTACCCTGGCCGAGCTCGCCCTGGCCTGGGAGTATATCAACAAACGGGTGGTGTCCCCCAGAGCGCTGGTCCTGCTCGGAGATTTCTGGGAGGTGCTGCCCAGGCTGATGAGCGATGCCCAGGCCGCGCCCGGAGTCAGTATGGGCCGGGCCGGGAATTCGATCCGCACGGCGGCGGATGTGGATGAGGCGGTGCGCCTGGTCTCCGAAAGTTTCGTAAACTCTGCGGAATAATACAAACATGAAAGAAACACCGTGGCCTTATAACCATTCGGTACCTTAATTCATAGTATGGTGCAGCGTATTTTCCTAAAACAATCCACAATTTTGGCGTAGGGGCGAGGCATGCCTCGCAAGAAAATTGTTGAAATAGATTACAACAAAATTTGCCGATGCATAATTTGCAAAGAGACTTCTAACTAAGGAAGCATTTTTCAATGCGCTGGTAATATTATTTGGACACGGCACGCCGTGTCTCTACAAATTTAGTCTTAATTACTACATTCGATAGCTTTTTGATAAACCGGTATTTCTTGGAATATAGCACTAGAGTGTGTATGAATAACAACTGTTAACTCTCGATAAACAGAGACAAGTCGAAACTTTAGGCATAATTGATATTTAAACTGAATATTTAATCTTATTAATCTGCGTAATCTGTGGATTAAGAATGAAACCGGAACCTCGATCCCGGGAAAATACCGATGAAAACGCTCGTGGAATTCATACGCCAGGCAGTGGAAGGCAAAGACCTGGGCGAGAAAGAAGCCCGACAGGCCATGCAGCTTATCATGGAGGGCGAGGCTCTTCCCTCTCAGATAGCCGCGCTGCTTACCGCCCTGAGGATAAAAGGCGAAACCGTGGATGAGATCACCGCTTTTGCCCGGGTAATGCGCGCCAAGGTGACCGCTGTAAAATCGCTTACCCATGCCCGGGTGCTGGATACCTGCGGCACCGGCGGGGACGGCTCCGGCAGTTTCAATATCTCCACGGCGGCCGCTTTCGTGGCCGCAGGCGCGGGCGTGCCCGTGGCCAAGCACGGCAACCGCTCGGTTTCCAGCCGCTGCGGAAGCGCGGATGTGCTTAAAGAGCTGGGAGTCAATATCGAGGCCGCCCCGGACACCGTGCGCCGCTGCCTGGATGAGGCGGGAATCTGTTTCATCTTCGCCCCCCTTTTCCACCCGGCCATGAAACACGCCATCGGCCCACGCCGCGAGATCGGCATCCGCACCGTGTTCAACATCCTGGGCCCGCTGACCAACCCCGCAGGCGCCGGCTGCCAGCTTCTGGGAGTCTACGAGCCGGAGCTCTGCACCACACTGGCCGAGGTGCTCCACCGGCTGGGCAGCCGCAGGGCTTATGTAGTCCACGGTCACGGACACCTGGATGAGGTCTCACTGAGCGGGCCCACCCGGGTAGCCGAGCTCAAAGGGGGCAAAGTAGAAAGCCGCGAGATCGCTCCTGCGGATTTCGGGCTGGAATTGCAGCCGGCGGAAGCGGTCCTGGGCGGCGACACCGCGCAGAATGCCAAAATCCTCCGGGAGGTGCTCGAAGGTAAAAAGGGCCCGTACCGGGACATCGTCTGCCTCAACGCCGGGATGGCGATCAGCGCTTTTGACGATGATTCGACAATCGCTCAGGGAGTGGAAAAGGCGGCCCGGGCGATAGATGAAGGCCTGGCAGCCGGGAAACTCGAACGCCTGGTGGCTCTGAGCAACTAAGAAGGCTTGAATTATAATTACAATGAGCATCCTGGATGAGATAACCGCCCATAAGCGGCAGGAGCTGGAAGCGCTGCAGCGTGCCAGACCTCTTGGGGAACTCAAGGCCCGGCTGGGCGACGTGGCCTCGACGAAACACCGGAAAACTTTCAGCGGAGCGCTCTCGGCCGCGGGAGTCTCCCTGATCGGGGAAATCAAGAAGGCCAGTCCGTCCAGGGGTCTGATTCGCGAAAATTTCGATCCCGCCGCTCTGGCCTCAGCTTATCAAAAAGGCGGAGCGGCCGCCTTGAGTGTGCTGACCGACAAGAAATACTTCCAGGGAGCCGATGAATACCTGACGGCCGCCGGAGCGGCCTGCGACCTGCCGGTATTGCGCAAGGATTTCACCGTAAGCGCTTACCAGATTTTCGAATCCCGCCTGCTGGGCGCCGACTGCGTGCTGCTGATTGCGGCTGTCCTGGACAATAGCACACTGGCCGAATATATCGCCCTGGCGGCGGAGCTCGGTCTGGACGCCCTGGTCGAGGTGCATGACGAAACCGAGGCGGCACGGGCGATCGAAGCCAAAGCCGCGCTTATCGGTGTCAACAACCGGGACCTGCAGACTTTCGAGGTCTCGCTGGAGGTCTCCAGGCGACTGGCGGGAGCACTCCCTGCCGACAGGCTTAAAATTTCCGAGAGCGGAATCAAAACCTATGAGGATATTCTAACCTTGAGCGAGCTGGGCTTCGATGCGGTGCTGGTGGGCGAGCACCTGATGCGCCAGCCTGACACTGCCGCCGCAGCCAGAAAGCTGATGACCGGAGTTCCATGATGAGAGTGCGGATCAAAATCTGTGGTATCACCCGGGTCGAGGATGCCCTGGCTGCAGCCGAACTGGGGGCCGATGCCCTGGGCTTTATTTTCCATACCCAGAGCCCGCGCTATATCGAGCCGGCCGTGGCTGGAGACATTATCAAACGCCTGCCGGCTTTCGTCACGGCGGTGGGCGTATTCGTGGACGAGGACATTAATATCCTGCACTCTATCTCCGAGCTGGCCGGGCTGAATGCAGTCCAGCTCCACGGCGTGGAAAGCCCCCACTACTGCGAATCCCTGGGGCCCCATAAGTGCATAAAAGGGATCCGCCTGGGCAGTCAACGCGACCTGGAGAAGATCGAGCAATACCCGAAAGAGGTGGGAATCCTCCTGGACAGCTATGAAAAGGGCATTTCCGGAGGCACGGGCAAAACTTTCAACTGGGAATGGGCGGCCCAGGCCCAGCGCAGGCGGCCGATCATCCTCGCAGGCGGTCTGGGGGCGCACAACGTGGCCGAGGCCATTCACAAGGTACATCCCCTGGCTGTAGATGCTTCGAGCAGTCTCGAGTCGGAGCCGGGAATCAAGGATCAACAGAAAATGGCCGCATTCGTGGAAGCGGTAAGAAAATTCCGGTGATCCCCGCGATCTTTCAGCGCTTATGGAGGACTTATTGGATCAACTCAGGCTTGGTATAGTAGGCTATGGCGACGCGGCGGAAAGTTTTGTCTCGGCCGCGCATTTTTTGAAAGACTGGATACCTGTCGCCGTGGGCGGGCGGAACATGGAAAAAGCCACCGCTTTCGCCGGGAAATATGAAATCGAAGCCCGCACCGTGGAAGAAATCGCCGGCTCGCCTGATATCGATGTAGTGGCTATTGCCACTCCGCCCGGGGTCCACCTGCAGGATACGCTCACCTGCATCGAGGACGGCAAGCAAATGCTCGTGGAAAAACCCATGGCTCTCAGTCTCGAGGACTGCGACCGCATAATAGAGGCGGCCCGGGAAGCGGACAGGCTGCTGATGGTCGGCCAGACGCTGCGCTATTACCCCGGCTCGATGCACATCCGGGATCTCATCGGCTCGGGAGAGTTCGGCCGGGTGCTGATGCTGGAGGACTCGCAGGTTTTCGATTATTTCGGCGCCAAAAGGGTCGGCTGGCAGTTGGAGCCTTCCCTTTCCGGAGGAGGGGTGGTGATGAACCCCGTGATTCACTACACCGACCGCTTCCGTTATTTCGCCGGCTCCGAGGTCAGGTCCGTGCGGGCTGCACTGGGCGCAGCTAAGGAGGGCTATGAGATCGAGGGCCATATCCAGGTCTTCTACACTTTCGAAAACCGGGAGCTGAGCGCCTCGCTCACTGTCTCCGGCTACGGTCAGACAGGACTGGACTGCACCAGGGTCTATCTGGAGAAAGGCATGCTTCAGTACGATTTTCTGGACAACCGGGTCTCGGTTTTCTCCGAGGGCTCTCTGCTTAGAGTCGAACGCCCGGACCCCATGCCTTACGGGCCGGGAGGGCTGATCACCGGCTACATCCAGCAGTTTGTGGAGTTCGCCGACATGCTGCGAAACGGGGCTCCGAACCGCAGCGACGGGGCCAACGGCCGGGCCAATGTGGCGATCTGCCTGGCGATTCTCGAATCCGCGGCCCGCGGCACCGAGGTGCGCCCCGATCTTTAGAAAAATTAGTTGGAAACTTGGATTCTGTAACATCAGAAAATCAGCGTAACAGACTAAGTACATGAATTCATAAATAGTGTAGCGTATTTTTCTAAACCAATCCACAAATTTA
>CAZSTM010000013.1:0-20386 GCA_964609635.1 uncultured Gemmatimonadales bacterium | reverse complement strand
AGTGACATGCCGGCCAGGATACCGAGGTAGGACAGGGCCGAGAGAATACAGGCCACCAGATCGACTCCGGACCATTCCTTATAGGAATTCCCGGCAGCGGCTTCGGTCAATTTCTCGCCCATGAGTTTTTCTCCTGCTTGGGGTAAAATAAAGCATGTTTACCGCTTAAGGCGAAAATATATTCAACAACCCGGGTAGTGTAAAGTAAAATATTTTTTCTTATTTGCTTGCATACATTGTTTTTTAATTTTATTTTTACTTGTTTTGTAGACCGCGGGTCACCAGCAGCCAGGTTCGCTTAAGAGTCGCGGTTTAAAATTGTTTACTAAGGAAATTTCGGATACTAAATCTATGGGAGTAAGTAAATGAATGCACCTACCAGCCACAGGAAGCTCCTCGACTGGGTTGATAATATTGCACGGATGACCCAACCGGATGCCGTCGAATGGTATGATGGTTCCAAGGCCGAATATGACCGTTTGATCCGGATTACGGTGGACACGGGTCTGGCAACTGCGCTCAACCAGGATAAACGTCCCAACTCTTATCTGTTCCGTTCCGATGCATCGGATGTGGCTCGGGTGGAAAAACGCACTTATATCGCTTCCCGGTCCCCGGAGGATGCGGGTCCAACCAACAACTGGATCGATCCCGATGAGTTGAGACAGACCATGAAGGAACTGTACAGGGGTTGTATGAAGGGCCGTACCATGTACGTGATCCCATTCTCTATGGGCCCCGTCGGTTCCGACATTGCCAAAATCGGCATTGAAATCACCGACTCCCCATACGTTGTAGTGAACATGCACATCATGACTCGTGTTGGTTCCAAGGTTCTCGAAGTTCTGGGCGAAGACGGGGAGTTCATCCCCACCTTGCACTCTGTGGGTAAACCTCTGGCTGAGGGTGAGTCTGACAAAGACAAGTGGCCCTGCGCTCCTATGGAAAAAAAATATATCTCCCACTTTCCGGAGGAGCGAACCATCTGGTCTTTCGGGTCCGGGTACGGTGGCAATGCTCTGCTCGGAAAGAAGTGTCTGGCTCTGCGTATCGCCTCTGTTATCGCTCGCGATGAAGGCTGGATGGCCGAGCATATGCTGATCCTCAGCATCACCAACCCCGCGGGCAAGAAGAAGTATATCGCTGCCGCTTTCCCCTCAGCTTGTGGCAAGACCAACATGGCCATGCTTATCCCGACCATCCCCGGATGGAAGGTGGAAACCATAGGTGATGACATTGCGTGGATGAAGTTCGGTAAGGACGGACGTCTATACGCTATCAATCCGGAAGCCGGTTTCTTTGGTGTGGCTCCCGGAACATCCAGGGAATCCAACCCCAACGCGATGAAAACTCTGGAAAACGACTCTATTTTTACCAATGTGGCTCTGACTGAAGACGGTGATGTATGGTGGGAAGGTATTGGTTACGATGCTCCCGGCAAACTCATCGACTGGTTTGGGAACGAGTGGGAAGCAGACAGAGCCGAAAAACCTGCCGCTCATCCAAATGCACGCTTCACAGCCCCGGCGGCCAAGTGTCCTTCCATGGCCCCGGAATGGGAAGACCCTGCAGGAGTACCCATAAGCGCTATTCTCTTCGGTGGACGTCGTGCCCGCACTATCCCTCTGGTTCACCAGGCTCGAGACTGGAATCACGGTGTATTTATCGGCTCTATCATGGGTTCAGAGATAACTTCGGCTGCTATCGACCTGAAGGCCGGTATGATCCGTCGCGATCCATTCGCCATGCTGCCCTTCTGCGGATACCACATGGGTGACTACTTCCAGCATTGGCTGAATGTGGGTAAAAATACCCAGGCCGATAAGCTGCCCGGGATTTTCTTCGTGAACTGGTTCCGTAAATCCGAAGACGGCAGGTGGCTGTGGCCCGGGTACGGCGAAAACAGCCGTGTGTTGAAATGGATCTTCGAACGCTGCGATGGTGAGGGCAAGGCCGTGGAAACCCCTATCGGTAATATGCCCGCCATTGATGCCATCGAACGTCCCGAAGGTGTGACCGATACCGATATGACAGAACTGATTGCGGTTGATAAGGAAGGCTGGCTTAGGGAACTTGAGTCCATTCGTAGCGAACATTATCCCAAGTTCGGTGATAAGCTTCCCCATGAACTGATGAGCGAGCTTGACGCCTTGGAAGATCGCCTGAAAAAGGCTTGATTCAATCTACAGTCGGGTCAGAGTTTATTCTTTCAGACGCTTAATGAAATAGGGCGGGGCCGACGATATTATTCAAGAAATTATTAGTGGAGATGCTGGAGGAAACAATCTGCACAATTAAGCAGTTATAATCTTATCCACTTTCCTCTAATGCTGATAAACTTTCTGGCGCGAAGGAGCATGTTTGACTTGAATCCTTTTACGTTTATTGGTGCAGTTATGGGCCGGGTTACCGGGCGGCCGATAGCTCTCAGTTAAATATTGAGAGCTTTTTTATTTTTGAGTCTGCTTTGTATGGGAAGAAATTTTAGTAGGATTTATCTCTTGTAGAATTCATCCGGAGGTTTTACAAAAGTAAAATTTACCAGCGTTCCCTTGATCAAGCCTCGTTCATCCCTCTCAAAAAGGTTTTCCGGGTCCGTGGCAAGAGGTCTTAGCAGCACGCGTATGTACTTACCGCTCAGCCCCAGATGTACAAAGTTATGAGCTTTCAACTGGTTGTTAAAGTCCTCGACCAGTCGGAGGTACTCATCCTCATTGATGAGTTCCCGGTTAATTGCATGTAAAGCATCAATACTCACGGTTACGTAGAATTCTCCATCCGGGCTTCTTACGAATTGCTCGTTGTCATCAAATAGCAGGACAATTTCAGTGGGATCTTCTACGTACTTTCCCAAACCGAGTTGTGTCAGTCGTTGCTGGCATTTATAGGAGAGTCTTTCATAGTCCTGCCTGGTGATATCGTTGTAGGAGTAAGCCCGCACCAGATCGATAGGTCCCCAGTGGCCTTCGTCCCTGTAACCCTCCATAGGATCGCGTCGCCATCGACCCCATACTACCAAGTACTCTTTTTGCATATTAACACATGGTTCCCCATCTGGTGTGGTCATGCCACTGTATTTCGAAAACCGCCTGGAATCCAATTCAAATGGTGGAATCGGTGTCATCCGGGGAGCCGAGAGTATTGCTCTGGGATAGGATGTGGGAACCCCCAGCTTTCGAAGCCGTTCAGCAATTGCGAATTCCTCAAACGCCGTATTGAATCCATAGTTTAATCTCTGCCTCCCGTCTTCGTAAAAAGGATCCTCTCGCGGAATCCAACCAACCGGAGACTCCTTAACGACGATATGTATATCTTGATAAGTAGTTACGGCCACAGTACGAAACTCGATCGGCTCTCTGTTGAGCTGCCTGCCGCGGTCTAGATTCAAATGCTCTGAAAAGAAGTAGCCGAGGTAGTCGGGATCATGTCCCACTACCCATAGATTTTCACCGTTTGGTAAACGGGTCCAGACATAATCAACACCGTGGTAGCTCACAAGTTTAGCATTTGGTGGCATCTGTGGAGGGATTTCAATTTTCTCGCGTGCATGTTTTTTCAGGTAAATTCGACGGCTTTCATTTACATGCCATAACTTCCACTCTTTCAAAGGCTCGAGTAGCTCAAAATCACAGAGACTGTAAATGATTTCGTCATCTTTACGATTCAGGGTAAGTTTCCCGTTTTTGAGTACTTTCTCAACTATAAAATGGTGGGGTTTGTTATCCCACACAATAAAGCCCTTCTCTGCTAACTCACGTTCAACCCGAAGCGTAAGTTCAGGTATCTCCTGTTCGCTAACCCACCCCAGCTCCAATGCTTCTGGGATAGTCGGACCATGTTTGTAGAGATATATCATTACGTACAGCTTCCGAATGTCGAGCTCTAATGAATCCTTTGCACCGATCTGATCCCGGTGAAGCTTTAGCTCATAGGCTAAGAATGCGCTCCGACTCCTGTCAAGGCAACGTTCGTGCTGAACGGTTTCTGACGGAATATAGATACCTAAAGGCAATTGAGTTTCGATATGTAGTTCCGATGGTCCATACACTCCCTCTCTTAGCTGCATAACAAATCCAAGTTCTGTAAAAGGACCATTATAGCTGACATTTGCTGTCTCTTCCGGATTAATGTCGCGGGGTGGTGCATTGTCCAGGTCCAAAAATACTGGTGTAGCAAATCGACAAAATTTTACGACAAGGTCGATGCTTTCTCCCTGGTCAGGCTTACTTGGCACTCTGTAAGCCTGGCTTGTCGCGTTTGGTAACCTGGATCCCGATATTGCATAATACTTATCAGAGTACCATGCGTTCGGGAGAATATGTTGCAAGTAGTTTACTCCAAATCTGGTGACAAGTAACTCGTCACTGAGACTTGTTTCCTGATTCTGCAGTGGGATTCGCAAATAATCTACACCAAAAACGCGTGAAGGCTTGGTGCCGGGGAAACGTTCCAAGCTTTCCTTCAAAATATTTGCAGGCCAGGTATCTCGAAAAGCACTCAACATAGTAAATGGAACCCTATTGATTAAGCTTATTAACGGCGCTTTTTCTGCTGTTCACGGTACTCCCGGTAGTAAAATCCAACCCTGCGGGGCTCCAGTTTCTCGAGCTCTTCAATGGTGGGGATCTTTTTGGCCATAGTCGACCTTAGTTGCTGGTTCTCCTGATACAGGATTTCCCTGACAGCGGAAGCCGGGATTTCGCCCCTGCGGACATCCTGCCAGAGCTGCAGGCGATCCTCGATCCTGTGTTTCAGCAGGGTGGCTTCCACCAGCTTGCTCTCCGGAAGCTTGGCCCGCCGGATAAGCCCATCCAGACGGTGGTTTGCCTGCTGAAGATTATGGCCGACCGCCCCGCTGGCCGGGGCCCTGAGCAGGAACTTGTTGGCCAGGCTCATCTGGGACCGGCTTAAGTTTAACTTGGGCAGGGGGTCGCGGGGATCGGCTTTTTCCGACCTCTTGAACAGGACTATGGCCAGGATTTGAAAGCCCAGTCCCAATCCCAGTTCGCCCAGGCTGTTGAATATTCGGGCCATCGGGGATTTCAAGCCCAGCAGGTTACGGCTGCTGGAGAGAGCTTTCTGGTAACGGTTTTGTTGCTCCGCCGAGGTGGGTTTCTCCAGCAGTCTTAGAAGACCTTTTTCTATCCTGGACTGCCAGCGCCTGATTACAGAACTGTGGATAATATTCTCCGGTTGCGCCATATTCTGATTCCTGTGCAGTTATTCTGATCTTTATTCAGGTTCATTCCTGAAAATAATCCGTCATTAATAATGACCGGGAATAAAAAAGGCAAGCTTTGGCTGAACCCCTGGGGGTGGGAGTGTGAGGTTCAAGGGGATTCCAAGAGCTGTTCGATAGTATTGCTGCACTTGAGAATCCACTCTCCGGCGGTTTGCATCAGTTCCGGGTTGTCCAGCATATAGTTGAATTCGGAAATCGCCCGTCTGAGTTCGGTTACCGCCTGACGTCTCCCTTCGGCATCCAGTTGGGCTCTGAGCACTGCCCCGGCAATTCTGGCGGACTCATCGCGGGAAGTATCCGGGAGCAGAGGCTTTGCGGCCTGTTCGGCTATGCGGAAATGCGACATGGCTTTCAGGTAGTGCAGGTACTCGACCGGTCCGATGCGCACCATGCGGATCCCCTCTTCGGTTACTATCGCGGTCTGGGGGTATTCCTGGTTCATGTAGTGCAGATAGCCCAGGTTGTAATAGTCCTTGACCCTGGGGGGCCGCCGAAGGCGTTTTTGTTCGGCCATCAACTGGCGGTACTTATCCATGGTACGTCTAATAAGGCTTTGGTCTCTGGGTGTCCGGCTCAGGGCGCCCCTCAGCGCGGCGAGCTCGGTTCTCAGGATTCTCAGGCGGCTCGAATCGGCGGGATCGGCCGGGAGGGGAGCTTGCTGCACAGCGGTCTCTTCGGGTCGATTGAGCTTTTCATAAATCGACCGCGGATCGGAGGCTGTCTGATTGATGGTGTCCTGGGTGTCCGCGACCGCGGTTTGTACGAGTGTTTCCCCCTCGACGCCGGCCGGGGGAGGAGCTTCCTGGATTCCGGTGAGCTCGCTCTGCCCTGTGACAGTGGTGTCCTCGGCAACGGGCGCTGTGCCGATACAGCCGGATCGGCCGAGAATCATTAAACTGGAAACACCTACTCCCACAGCCACCATTAAGCCGACAAAAATCTTGAGCATCATCCGCAGTGTGATGCGGCTACCGGTAGCGGGTTTACTTTCATCCAAGGGCGCCCAGACGAAATTTTGCCCTGTAAGGTGGTACAGGAAACTCAGGTATTTATCCTTGGCCGGCTGCCCGTAAACCGTATTTGTCAGAATCTGCTCGATTTTCATAAAGTTCGACAGTTTGGCCGCGCAGCTGCGACAGGTCTCCAGATGGCTTTCAATCTCGGCTTTCAAGCTGCGCGATATGACCCCATCCTCGACCTGGTCCAACAGTGCTTTAAGTTCGGGGCAGTCCATGAGCTTAGGCTCGGGAAGAGGTTTTAGAGAAATCTGCGGCGAAAGATAATTCAATTATCATAATTATGGATGCTTAGTCTTCCGATGTCAAGCAAAGAGGCACAAGTCACAGCACTTTTTCGTCCCGGATTTTTCAAACAAAGCCCGGGCGGGAGCCCAATAGCCGAACACCGGCATTAACCGCAGCCGGAGGTGTGTTTGTAATCCAAGGCCGGTATTTTCGGTTGCCGCCGGAGTGTCGTTAACGCGGATTATCTAAAAGTGTCTGTAAACCATGGATGCACCAAGTTAAAAGTTGACACTTTAAGCGGTTGGAATTAGCTTTTTACTTAAGAGGAACGTTGAAATAAACAGCCGCAGATAAGGATGACCATCGAGGCTGCAGGGGCGCTCGGCCGACCGGACCGTAGCGCAGCGAACCGAAGCCATGCGCACCTCCATGGCCAAGATCCGTGCCCGGCCTGCGTGATTCCCTGGAACTTAGGGAAATATATCAAAACCCGATTTGTTTTTATAGCAGAATTCATGAATCGTCACTTTTACATCTTGCTGGCAGCCTGTGCACTGGTAATAACGCTTTTTCTTCCGGGCTGTGGAACTTTTTCCGAGGGCTATGAGGAGCGCGGGGACCGTTACTTTCGCGACGGTCATTTCGATGATTCCCTGGCCGAGTACCTGATGGCTAGCAAGACTCAAGGGCTTACCACTCGTCTGCTGCGAAAGATCGGCAAAGTCTACGTGATGAAAGGGGATTTCCTTCAGGCAAAGAGTTATTACGACCGGTATTTCAATGCTACGGATGCAGTGCCCGATCCCGGTGTGCTCCTGGACTATTTCCAGATCGCAGTCAAACGGGGAGAAGCGGGCGATGTGAGCACCATGGTGCAAGCCCTCGAGGAAATCCTGCAGATTGATCCATCGTATAGCCTGGGCCGCTATTTTTTTGATCTGGGTGACTTCTACTTTCAGCAATCGGACTTCGGCAGGGCCATACCTTATTTCCAGCGAGGCCTGCCTCTCGAAGTGGAAGTAGAGAACAAAGACCGGCACCTGTTCAACCTGGCGCAAAGTTATGAGAAGCTGGAAGATTATTTTAACGCCTTTCTTTATTTCGACCAGTTCCTTGTTCTCTATCCGGATAACCCGATGAAAGAACAGGCAGTCTGGCACCGCGGCAACGCCTGCTTTCCGCTGGCTCGCCGCTTGTATGATGAAAAAGATTACGATCAGGCGCTGTTCTACCTGGATCTGATTATCGACGAAGGCCAGCCGCAGCATTATCTCGACGACGCCTATTTCTTGAAGGGAGAGATCCTGCTGGCCCTGAACCGGCCCGCTGAGGCCAGAAGCTCCTATCTGCGGGTGCTGAAACTGAACCGCTACTATTATAAGGAAAAAATAGCCGAACAGGCGCGCGCGAGGGTACACGAAATAGAGCTGCGGAGAAGATTATCGCCCTGAACATTACTTGTTCGGCTTCTTGCTCAGCAGCGGTAGATTTCCCAATGGCGGATTTGAGATGAAACGACCTGTATCCTGCGGTGTAGTTTATTTAGAAGGTTGAAAAAAGCCTTCCTGATTTTTTCAATGCCGGTTTGCCCGGAAATGCTTCGGGCAAACCTCTTGAATTGCTTGATTTGAAAATCTGCGCAATTTGGCGGTACATCCAGGTACCGCTTAGAAGAGTGTTTTTTCAACACGCTGCTGGAGTGTTGAAGTTTTTACTTCCGGTAGATCATACCAGACCGGCAAGTACGGTTATTCAGATTTAAATGGGGGTTTTTTTGAGGAGAATTGCGTTTTCTTACGGGGCGGCCTTTTTAGCGGCCTCAATGTTTATTTCCTTTTTGTTTTTCGCCTGCGCTCCCCGGAAAAGATACGATCCCACCCCGGAAGGCGAGTTCGAAGCGGCTTATGATTTCTATCAGCGGGAAAAATATTCTACTGCTATCGAGCGCTTTAAACAGATGATCTATAAATACCCCGGCGGCGACAGGGTAGAGGAGGCGCGGTATTTTCTGGCGGATTCATATTTCAATAGCCGCGACTACCAGCTGGCGACCGATGAGTTCGAGCGTTTGAACCGGGAATTCCCGCAAGGCAGGTACGCCGAGATATCCATGTTCAAAGCCGCCCTGGCCTATGATAAGCTGAGCCGTCGAACCGAGCGGGACCAGACCGAGACCGTCAAGGCATTTGAAACACTGGAACTGATGCTGGCCAAGTATCCTAATACCACCTATGCGGATACGGCGAAAGTCCATATCCGGCAATTTAAAGACCGGCTGGCACAGAAGGAATTCAATACGGCCATGTTCTATCTCAAGCGCAAGTATTATGATTCGGCGATAATTTATCTTAAAAGCGTCCTGGATACCTATCCGGAATCGAAAATCATGCCGGCCACACTGTATTATCTCTACCTTGCCAGCGATAAAATGGGATACCCGGATGATGCAAACGATGCCAAGTCCTGGCTGTGCACCGAGTATCCTCAATCCGAATACTCCGGCAAACTTTGCGCCGACTTAGATTCGATTGCAACCTCGAATTCCCGCAGCTCTCCCTGACTGAAACAGGGAGCAGGCGGAGATTAAGGGTAAACGGTTGTTTTTTCAGGTAACCGCGGGGGTTTTATTTGCGTATCGGACTGCTTGGAGGAACCTTCGATCCGGTCCATCTCGGACATCTGATCGGCGCGCAAGCGGCTGCGGACCAGCTCGGACTGGACCGGGTCCTTTTTGTGCCAGCCGCCAATCCGCCGCACAAGTCCACAGTACCGATCAGCCAGGCCCGGCACCGGGTGGAGATGTTGAAACTGGCGGTTGCGGACAACCACCTCTTCGAAATCTGCCTGGATGAAATCGAAAGAGGGGGCTCCTCATACACCATCGATACGGTCCGCCGTTTCAGAAGAGAGGCTGATCCGCAGGACGAGCTCTATTTTATCCTGGGTGCGGATAATCTGGCAGAATTCACCACCTGGAAAGACTGGCGGGATATCTGCCGTGAGTCTCAATTGGTTTCCCTGAAACGGGAAGGATCCAGCGAAGAACAGTACCAGATTCCGGAACCGCTGCGGCAGGAGGAAATCATCTGGGTCGACATGCCGCTTATCGGGATATCGGCGACCGATATTCGTTCGAGACACGCCGCAGGCGCTTCCATCCGCTACCGGGTGCCCCGGGCCGTGTCCGAATACATCGAAACCCATGGCCTGTACGGCGACAGCAATAGTTGATTGTTGACGAGCAGGTTGTTAAATTTTAAGATTAGGTAATTACAAAGACAAAGGCATGGGCACGAGGGGTAAGTCTAGAAGATAGGAGTCGGAAGACAAAATTAATAGGGACAACGCGTGCCGTGTCCTGGGCGCTTTGTGCCTGCGTACCCTTTTAAAATTCCAACCACGACAGACGGAAATGCTCGAAAAAATCCTGAAAATCTTTATCGGTGACAAGCACGAGCGGGAAACAAAGAAAATCATACCCTTGGTGGAGGAGATAAACCGTATTTACGAGAGTCTCAAGGACCTGACCGATGATGATTTGCGCGAACGCAACCTGGCCCTCAAGGAAAAGATCGGTTCCATCGAGGATGTCGAAGAGCAGGAGAAGGCTTGTGAGGAGGCACTGCCCGAAGCTTACGCCATAGTCAAGGATGCCTGCCGGCGCAATATGGACCGTGAGATCGTGGTTTGCGATCAGCCGATGGTGTGGGATATGATCCCTTACGATGTGCAGTTGATCGGCGCAGTGGTTCTGCACCAGAACAAAATCGCAGAGATGGCCACCGGCGAGGGAAAAACCCTGGTGGCGGTGATGCCCCTGTACCTCAACGCCCTTAAGGGGCGAGGAGCGCACCTGGTTACGGTCAACGATTACCTGGCCCGCCGCGACAGTGAGTGGATGGGAGTTATTTTCAGCTTCCTGGGGCTTACGGTCGGCTGTATCCAGCACGACATGGACCCTCCTGAACGTAAACAGGCCTACAACTGTGATGTCACTTACGGGACCAACAACGAGTTTGGATTTGACTACCTGCGCGACAACATGGCTTTCCGCCTGGAGGACCGGGTGCAGCGCGGGCACCATTTCGCCATTGTCGATGAGGTTGACAGTGTGCTGATCGATGAGGCGCGGACCCCCCTTATCATCTCCGGACCGGTCAAGGGCGGCAAGCCGACATTCAAGCAGTTCAAGCCCATGGTGGAGGACCTGGTCCGCGTGCAGGTCAAACAGGTCAACAGCATCCTGGCCGAGGCGGCGAAGCTGATGTCGCAGGCCGATGAAGAAGATGACAAGAAAGCGGAGGAGCTGAACTACGAGGCCGGGAAAAAAATACTTCAGGCTTCCCGCGGCATGCCGAAAAACAAGCGGCTGCTCAAGATGCTGCAGGAAGTCGGCGTCAAGAAGCTGATGCAGCGCGTGGAGATGGACCACATGCGCGACAAGCGCATGCCGGAACTGGATGAGGGCCTTTACTTTTCCATGGATGAAAAAGGCAACCAGGTTCAGCTCAGCGACAATGGCCTCGACCATTTGAGTCCCAACGACCCCAACCTGTTCGTAATCCCGGACTTAAGCGTGGACATGAGCCAGATAGAGAACGATAAGACCATTAGTCCGGCGCGCAGGCAAGAGAAGATCCAGAAAATGGAGCGGGATTACCTGGATAAAAGTGATAAGATCCATACCATCCACCAGCTTCTGAAAGCTTTCATTCTTTTCGAAAAGGATGTGGAGTATGTTGTCCAGAACGACAAGGTGCTGATTGTGGATGAATTCACCGGCCGGTTGATGCCGGGACGCCGTTTCAGCGAGGGGCTGCATCAGGCACTGGAGGCCAAGGAGGGGGTTAAGATCGAGGGGGAAACCCAGACCCTGGCCACCATTACTCTGCAGAATTTTTTCAGGATGTATAAAAAACTCTCCGGGATGACCGGCACCGCGGAGACCGAGGCCAACGAGTTCTGGCAGATTTACAAGCTGGACGTGGTGGTCATCCTCACCAACCGCAAGGTGATCCGTGATGATATGGAAGATTTGATCTACCGTACCCGGCGCGAGAAATTCAACGCCATTATCGATGAAATCGAAAGGGTGAACAAGGAAGGCCGTCCGGTGCTGGTGGGCACGATCACGGTAGATGTGTCCGAGACCTTGAGCCGGATGCTCAAGCGACGGGGGATCCGTCACCATGTCCTCAATGCCAAGTACCACCAGCAGGAGGCGGAGATTATCGTCCAGGCCGGGCAGGAAAAAGCGGCGACTATTGCCACCAACATGGCAGGCCGCGGCACTGATATCAAGCTCGGTCCGCAGATAGCCCAGAGGGGCGGGCTGCACATTGTGGGCACCGAACGCCATGAGGCCCGCCGCATCGACCGTCAGTTGCGCGGCCGCAGCGGCCGTCAGGGCGACCCGGGCAGCAGCCTGTTCTTCCTTTCCCTCGAGGACGACCTGATGCGTCTGTTCGGCTCAGAACGCATTTCCGGGGTAATGGACCGCCTGGGTCTGGAAGAAGGCGAAGTGATAACCCATCCTCTGGTTTCCCGCTCCATCGAGCGGGCACAGAAAAAAGTCGAAAGCAACAACTTTGAAATCAGGAAGCACCTGCTGGAATATGACGACGTGATGAACCAGCAGCGAGAAGTAATTTATAACTTGCGCCTGTCCGCTCTGGAAGGCAGAGAACTGGACAAGGATTTCGAGGATATGCTCGAGGACACCGTGGCTTTCAAGGTCGACCAATATGCAGTAGAGTCAATCGGGCCCGAGGATTGGGACCTGAAAGGCCTGGCGGATGACATGCTCCGCAGTTTCTTGGTAAACGTGAGCTTCGAAGGGGCGGATGTCGAGGAACTTACCGGCGAAATCTTGCATCGGCGAGTTCAGGAGATTGTCGGGCAGGCCTTCAAACTCAAATGCGAGGAATTCGGTGAGGAAAGAAAGAATTTTCTGATGCAGCACGTCCTGCTGCGGGTGCTTGACGAGCATTGGCGGGAACACCTCTATGCGCTGGATCACCTGAAATCGGGAATCAATTTCCGGGCCTACGGTCAAAAGGATCCATTGATCGAGTATAAAAAGGAAGCCTTCGCAGCCTTTATCGAGATGATGGATAAAATCAAGGAAGAGGTGATCTCACTGTTTTTCAAAGCCCAGTTTATCGATGAATCCGAAATGGATCGTCCCGATAGACCGGAGCAAGTGGCCGTACAGCACGCCAGCGTTTCCGCCTTTGCCGGAGCGGATGCGACGGCCGAGGCGGTCCAGCCGGCAGAATCGCACACGGTCAAAACAGTAAGGCGCGAACAGCCCAAAATAGGACGAAACGAGCCATGCTACTGCGGCAGCGGGAAAAAATACAAGCACTGCCACGGCAGGCTCGAAGGATAACTATATCGTTTGTTCCTTAATTTATCGGTGTTCACCTGAAAGACTACCGGGGTGGCCATGGCTAATATCGCAAAACAGAGTACGGATGTACTTCTGAGTGTCGAGCAATTAAAGAAGCTGGAAGAATTTCAGTCCGGCCTGGCGGATATTCAGACCGAACTCGAGTCTTATGTCGATGAATTCGCGGGTATTATCGACCGCCATTACTTTAACCGGGAAAACGATTTCCTCGAAGACCAGCAAAAAAACCTGCGGGAAGTGGTAATCTTACAGAGCAGGTTCGAAAAGGCGGCTGAATCTCTTGCTACGGGCTCGAAAGAACTGAAATCTTTTATGATGCAGGTTCAGAAAAGTGTTCAAGGCGATTTCACCGAAGAAGTCCCGAGCGAACCGGAAGAAACCGGCGAAGCCGCTGCTACCGCGGCCCCGAAAGCGGAAGAAGAAAAAGAGCCGGCGGCTGCCGGCAAGCCTGAGGATGAAAAAAGTACGCCGGCTGCTCCAGCTGAAGCCGAAGCCTCCCCCCCTAAGGCAGGAAAACTGAAAGATACACCCATGGTAATTCGCGGCCCGGCTGAACTGATGGATGAGAACACCACAGGCGGCGAGATCTCGATCAAGTGCTTTATCGATGAACTGGGCTTAAAGGAGCCGAAAAACCACGATACCCTCTACCAGATTAACAACCAGCTTAAAGAACTCCTCTACAACCGCAAATTGATCGGTTATGGCGCTACCACCATGGTTTTCGGTCGGGATAAGACTCTGGTCCAGTTATTCGAGGACTTACAACCGATATTTCTTTCCGATGCCGTGCGCGAGCTTCTGGTCGAGAACCGATATGTAGACCAGGGTGAGTTGGATAAGCTGAAATTGGCCTGTAATAATAAACGGGAGTTGATCTACCTGGTAGCCTGAAACGGACCGCCTGCCCGCCCTGGAGAACGACAGCTTACGATCCAGTCTGCAAAGAATGAAGCCGGGCTGCTGTCCATCTGGAATACAACAGCCAGCCGGGTACTTTTATCTGGTTTTGGGCGGATCTGGAATGGTTGTCAAAAATTATGATTTCATAAAAGGTAAAAAGTTCAGGGGCGACCGGCCGGTCGCCCTTATAAGTTTTGCAACGGTGGGTTGAACAAACCGGAAATTTTGCTTAAATTTAGACATAACGAAGATATTTTAAAGTTAACCTGCGCGGTGCGGGAATGTTAAAGATTGCGGGGTGAAATTTTATGCCCAAGGCATCATTGTTTAAATTGCTTAGGGAATGCGGGTCCAAGCTGGACCTGGATTTGATAGAGAGGGCTTATGATTTTGGGGACAAGGCGCACCAGGGCCAGAAGCGTAATTCCGGCGAGAATTATATAATCCACACCGATGCGGTGGTCCGGATACTGCTCGATCTCAAGCTTTACGACAGTATCTCCATAGCCAGCGCTCTGATCCACGATGTGGCCGAGGACACCGAATACACCCTGGAGGACATCGAAAAACTTTTCGGTGTGGAGATCGCCGGGATCGTGCAAGGGTTGACCAAGATCGACCGGATGGACGGTTATGATTTTCGCTCGACCCAGGAAGAGCAGGTAGAGAACTACCGCAAGCTGATTCTCTCGATGGCCAGGGATATCAGGGTGATCCTGATCAAGTTTGTCGACCGCCTGCACAACATGCGCACCTTGAGCCATCTGCCCGAGGAGAAACGCCGGCGTATTGCCAGCGAAACTCTGGATATCTATGCCCCGCTGGCCCACCGTTTCGGTATCGCCTTGATCCGCTGGGAACTCGAGGACCTGGCCTTCAAGTACCTGGAGCGGCAAAAATATCGCGAACTGGTCAAGAAAGTAGCACAGAAGCGCACCGAACGGGAAGCCTTGATAGAGCGGCTGAAACTTCCACTGCAGAAGGCTCTCGACGAGGCGGGAATCCAGGCCGAGGTTACCGGCAGGCCCAAGCATCTTTACAGTATCTATAAAAAGATGCAGCGCCGCTCCATATCTTTCGAGGAACTTTACGATCTGCTGGCTTTACGGGTGCTGACCCATTCGGTGGCCGATTGCTACTATATCCTGGGGATCATTCACTCGACCTGGACTCCGCTCCACGTACGTTTCAAGGATTATATCGCCACTCCCAAATCCAATATGTATCAATCGTTGCACACTACGGTCTATGGCCCGGAAGGCCGCTTGATCGAGATTCAGATCCGCACCTACGACATGCACCGGACCGCGGAGTATGGAATCGCCGCGCACTGGAAATTTAAGGAGGGCAAGCGGGGCGAAAGCGAACTCGACAAGCGGATGAGCTGGCTGAGAGAAGTGCTCGAATGGCAAAGTGAAACCACGGACCCCAGGGAATTTATGGAATTTCTCAAAATCGACCTTTTCCATGATGAGGTGTTTGTTTTTACACCCAGGGGTATGCTGATCAAGCTCCCGACCGGCTCCACGCTGATCGATTTCGCTTTTGCGGTGCACACCGAGATCGGGCTGAACTGTGTGGGGGGGAAGATCGACGGTAAAATCGCCCCGCTGCACACCCGGCTCAAGAGCGGGCAGACCGTGGAAATCATCACCAATCCCAACAGCAACCCCAGCAAGGACTGGATCCAGTTCGTCCGCACCAGCAAAGCCCGCAGCAAAATCCGGCATTGGGTCAGGGAGCAGGAGTTCGATGACAGTGTCAAACTTGGTAAGGAAATGCTGGAGCGGGAACTCAAAAAAAAAGGCCGGCGCAGGATCGGAGAAAAAGCTCTGCAAGATCTGGCCGGACATTTTCAATTCGGCGATAAACCGGTAAAACTATTCGCGGCAATCGGCCAGGGTAATATCTCGCTGGGCCAGGTTGTAGGCCGTCTATTCCCGGATGAGGACAGTAGAAAACCCGAACGAGGCCGTACTTTTGATCGAATAATCGAAAAAATCCGCAAGGACCCTAAGGGAATCCGCATCCAGGGAATCGGCAACCTGATGGTCAGCTATGCCAATTGCTGCCAGCCGGTGCCTGGAGACAAGGTGGTGGGTTATATTACTAGAGGTCGTGGTGTGAGTATCCACCGGATGGATTGCCCCAACCTGTTGAGAATGGCCTTGGATCCCAGCAGGAGGGTGGAAATCAACTGGAAGGCGATCGGCGATGAGGATTTCCTGATTCGTATAATAGTCAGCGGAAGCGACCGCAAGGGGATGCTGGCTGACCTTACCGCTGCAATCACCGAGACAGAGACCAACATTCGCAGCGCGGAAATATCTTCCAAGGATTTCGAATTTTTCGCTTCTTTCGTTCTAGAGGTAAAAGACCTTAGGCATCTTAATAAAATCATCGACTCTCTCAATCGTATCCGAGGGGTTGAAGTTGTGAAACGCAGGGAATATTTTTCGTCCAAGGCGGTAGAAAAAAGCAGCTAATCTTAACCCGGTAATATTGGCTTGAAAGAATTCAGATCGACTTTTACTTTATTCTCTGAGGGAGGCCAAAGTGAGCGATTTGCTGATTTCCTTAGCTGGATTGATTTACCGTCTGGAGGGATGGGCCTATGAGCTCATTCCACGAATGCAGCGCTGGAAAGCTATTCAAAGCGGCTGGGCCGAATCATCCGGCGAGGCAGTGAATAAGATAGTCTGGGTAGTGGGTTTGCTCCTGGTCGGTCTGGTCGCTTTTGCGATCATTAACCAACGGCGGGAAGCCAAGAAACGGCGGGAACGCGAACTGGTGTATTTCCAGCGCAAAGCCGAGGATAAAGAACTTGATGAGAAACAAATGAAATTACTCACCGAGGCTATTCAAGCTACCGGGTTTTCACGGCCCTATCGCGTTCTCGACTCTTTCGATATTTTCCAGGGTTTGTTCCACAGCTACGAAGAGAAGCAGAATTTCTCCGAGCACGAGCACAATTACTTCCTCGATGTGCTCGGGGAACTCAAGGAAAAACTGGGATATAAGGAGATAGAAGACGCCGTTCCCCTGGAATTTTCCTGGGAGATCCGTGTCGGCCAGCCTGTGAAAATCCTAATGAAAAAAGATGGACAGGATTACGAATATCCCTCTTCGGTAATCGAAAACACTGATAAATTAATTACTCTGGACGGTTCAACCCTGGACAGCGGTTTTTTGAAGCCGACTGCAGAGACTCGACTAAATGTTCAATTTTACCGGGAAGGAGATGCCGGGTATCAATTTACAACTACCTTTCTGAATCCGGCCCAGCTGAAAGAAAAGAAGATGGTACTAAAGCACCCTGCCAAGCTGAATCGTATTCAGGCCCGCAGTTTCTCGCGCATGGAGGTGACTTTCCCTTTCAACTACTACCATGTTTCCAAGTCCCGTTTCAATACGGTGGAAGTAGATTATAATCTCCAGGATTGCGAAACCCAACAACCGGTTTATATGGCTGAAACCTTTGATATAAGCGGCGGTGGGCTGTCGTTGAATACCAGAAAGAAAGTATCGAAGGGCGATTTCCTCTACCTCAACTTTCAGATGCTCAGCGAGCAGCTGAACGAACCTCTGTTGGCCGAAGTGGTCTGGCACGACAAGGAAAAAGAGAGGGATATATTTCTGTTGCGGGCCAAGTTCTACGATATAACCGATAAAATGCGAGATGAGTTGATGAGATTTGTCTCCCAGATGCAGCGGAAGCTCGCCCGACGGATGAAATATACGCCGAAAAGATGATCGCCCTCTTCAGCACCTCCGGCAACCGCCCCAGGAAAGAAAAAAAGCCGGGCCCGGATGCAAACGGGCTCGGCTTTATAATTCTCGCTTTTCTTAAATTTCAACCTGCAACCGGCCGCGGCCGGACTAGGAAATGTGATAGAGAATTCGGCCGCAATGGTTGCAGAATTCGATGATGTCCTGGTGTTCGGTGACCAGCTTGCTGCCTGTGGGAGCGGAAACGAAACAGGCGTAACAGACTCCGTTCTTTACCGGCGCCAAGGGCCGGTCGTATTTTTCGGCTATCTGTGTAAACCTCTGGTACAGCTCCGGATCGAGTTGTTCGGTGACCTCTTTGATCGCCTCCTCGATGCGCTCTTTCTTGTCCAGCGCAAAACCCATCTCCTCATATTGTTCCACCACCTGAAAATCCTGCATCTCTTTTTTCAGGTTGAGAAGGTCCTGTAAAAACATCAAGAGCCTGAGTTGATTTTCTTTCATGGCTCACCTTTATCTGTTGCTTAGATTGTTGATTTAACCGGCAACATTACCGAGTAGTTTGAGAAACTCATCCACGCTATTCAAATTTTTCAGCTTGGCCTCGATTCCGGGTGATTTGCAGAACTGCGCTATCTTCCCCAGAACCGGCAGGTAGTAGTTGGAGATTTCGATCGGCGGGGCTACGATAAGAAAAAAGAAATACGCCGACTGTCCATCGATTGAATTAAAATCTATGCCCTCGAGGTGACGTCCGAAAACGACTTTCAGCTTGTCCACCACCAGGGAACGGCAGTGTGGAATGGCAAAACCCTTTCCGATACCTGTAGATCCCAGGTTTTCACGTTTTTTCAACATCTTGAACAGCATCTCACGGGCTTTTTCGTCCAGTTGCATAAGACCGATCAGTTCCATTAAAACGTCATCCTTGCTGTTGGCGCTTAAGTTAAGGGTGACGTTCGATTCGGTGAATAATTCTTTTAATTCCATCTTTATCTGGCTCCCCTGTGAATGGATAAGGAACGGTTCTCTTAGAGAAAATCCCCGCTGCTGCCGCCACAGACTGTAAAAAACCGTAACTTGGTTTTCTTCTCCGGCCGGCTGTCCGAGGTGAGGGAAGAAAACGGGTGCCCGGTTTCTCTGCGTTATTTTATTTAAACATGGATTTCCAACTAAACCTTGTCAAGACTTTTCTTACCGAGGGCGATCATTTAATGGTAACCGGGAATCAGGTCATGCTGATTATCCGTTTCAGGTTTTTCTCGGTGCCTACCAGCACAAGCTTGTCCCCGGGATCGATAGAATCGGAGCCCTGGGGCACGAAGATCATCTGCTCTTCCTCTTCAACGCCGGGCTCCCTGTTTTTCGGCGGTTTGCGGATAAGGAAGACCTGGACACCGTACTTGTGGCTGATTCCGAGAGCGCTCAGGGTTTTGCCGACAAACTGACGGGGTGTCTCGATTTCCACCATTCGGAAAC
The DNA here is from genome assembly GCA_964609635.1 of uncultured Gemmatimonadales bacterium. Classification (GTDB taxonomy): domain Bacteria; phylum Gemmatimonadota; class Glassbacteria; order GWA2-58-10; family GWA2-58-10; genus JAFGTO01. The sequence goes on along the minus strand of CAZSTM010000013.1, from coordinate 1,377 downwards.
CACCCAGTAATTCCACCTGTTTCGGCGAGGGGTGGCTCATCAGGCCGTTGGCCACGTGGCTGCCGAGGTCGTGACGGATTACCGCGCGCCGGTAAGCCTGAACCACATTACCGTAACGCATTACTCCGACTGGGTACTCGGGACGGGTACGGTCGACCACCGGGGCTTCCTCGATCCCCGATTCACCGAGCTTGCGAATGACTTCATCCAGCGGTTCATCCGTTTTGAGCGTCGTGTACTCCAGCAGCGCAATATCCTGGGCCACCAGTATCTCACGCAGGTTTTCATCGTGCATGGCTTCCAGGATGTTCTGCATCGGAATCAGGCCGTTCATGCGACCCTGGTCATCCACCTGGATGTAACTGGAATGCGGGTCGGACATGGCGGTGCGGATCATCTGGGGCAGAGGTGTATTGTCTTTGATTATAGGCACATGCGATTCCATCACATCTCTGACTTTCAGACTGCGCAGTATGTTCAGGTCCCGGCCGCGAAAGATGTTCACCCCCCTGCGGATGAGTTTGCGGGTGTAGATCGACTCGCCGCCCAGCAGCCTGTATGCCAGCAGGGTACTTATAATACAACTGGCCATTACCGGCAGGATGATGGTGTAATCACTGGTCAGCTCGAAAATAACCAGGATCACCGTAATCGGTGCCTGCATGCAGCCGGCGATCATCGCCCCCATGCCCACCAGGGCATAGGCTCCGGAAGGCGCGGTGGCTCCCGGGAACGCCATGTTGAAAATCTCGCCCAGAAAGCCGCCCAGCATGGCTCCCTGGAACAGGCTGGGCGCGAAAACTCCCCCGGAACCGCCGCTGCCGATAGTAACCGAGGTGGCTACCAGCTTGATAAAAACCAGCATTAAGCTCAACTGGATTGTCATCTCGGTGCGCAGAGCCAGATTTATTGTTTCGTAACCGGTGCCGTAGATATGGGGAAACCTGACAGCAATCGCACCCACCAGCAGACCGCCGATTGCCGGTTTGATCCAGGATGGCAGCGAGATCGACTCGAACATGTCTTCGCTGCGGTACAGGATGGAGACAAACAGCCATGCCAGCAGACCTGCGCAAACCCCCAGAGCGGCATACAGGATTAATTCCCCGTAGCTTATCAGGCTGTAAGCAGGAACCTCGAATGCAGGGTAGTTGCCCAGAAACACGCGGGAGATGGCAGTGGCGGTGACACTGCTGATAATGATGGGTGTGACCTGGGCCAGCCCGAAATCTCCCAGAATGACTTCCACGGCGAAAAGCGCTCCGCCCAGGGGGGCGTTGAAAGTGGCAGCCATTCCGGCCGCTGCGCCACAGCCGACCAGAGTTTTCATCCGAAACTCCGAGGCCCGGAGGAATTGCCCCACAGTCGAACCCATGG